>NZ_JAMYQD010000023.1:0-98494 GCF_040320665.1 Mesorhizobium sp. M0626
CTTCCCCAAGGAACATCGCGCCAAGCTCCACTCGACGAATCCGATCGAACGTCTCAACGGCGAGATCAAGCGGCGCACCGAGGTCGTCGGAATCTCAGGCCGAAACGATTGTCAACCAGAGGCGCTGAGGGAGCTATACCTCACGTTTGGGTGTTGCTCTTGCGCAATAGCTAAGTCGCCAAACGAAAGAAGTCGCTCGGTTTTCAATAGCCGGGCGCTCTTGCTCATGGAACAATCAGACTCAGCGCGAGTTTGAATGCGACGATGAGCAAAGATTACGCAATAGAATCATCCGTTTGTATCGAAATGGCTCGGTCGCTCCGATCATGTTTGGCGGAAGAGCGAGCGCTCATGCACCATTTCCGGGAGGAACTCGCCTCGGCACGGAGTGACAGTGATTACTCCCGCCAGGACCGCATCAGATCCGAACAGCAAAAAGCCCCTGCCGTGGGCTAGGGCTTGATGGGATGGCCCGCGCCTGCTTCCGAGGCTGCGCGGGCCATCCCATGACGAGTGAGGGACGCATCTTGGTCACCGGCACGGACCGCTGAAGAACGCGCCGGCTGTAGCGAAACAGCCTCAGAGCGGGAATGTTCCCGCCTGGCGCAAAAACACCCGTGGCTCAGCCGGCGGGCTCTGTTGCAGGGGAACTGTGCACGGGGGCGGCGTCTGTCGTCAATGCAGTTTGCCGACTAGCCGAGCGTATTCGGCTTCAGCCCTGCCATATGACCCATCAGCCAGCGCAATTAGACGCGCGCGATCAAGAATGACTACCTCTCCTCGCATTGAGCGTATCAGACCTTGGCCCTCCAAGGTTTGCAGCGCTATGGTGACGCCGGGCCGCCTGACACCGAGCATAACTGATAAGAACTCGTGCGTAATCGCAAAGCTGTTCCCGTCGACGCGATCATCACACATCATCAGCCATCTTGAGAGCCTGTCGACTATGCCGCCTGCTCGTCATCCGCCGCGCAGCACGCGCCAGATAGACCAACAGGGCGTAACTAAGCGAGGCGAGCGCCGCCGCTGCCATGCCAGTGACGCCCAATGCGCCGAGGCCCATCAACTTCCACCGGGTCACCTCGGCAGAGACCGCCTCCACCTCGGTCATGTCTTCGCTGAGCGATTCACCGCGTCTTCAGTCTCGGCAAAACGCTCCGCCAGCTTATCGGTCTTGGCGTACATCTTCGATTGGCTGGCGGCTGGGCGCTGCTCGGATTGCTCGTAAGAGAGCGCGGCTGAAGCATCGCCGTCCTTTAATGTCGCGCCGAATCTCAGTTGCGTCTCGCTGAACGCCCTCCATGGACGCCCTTCATCGTTGGGCCACCAGGGTCTTTCTTGTTGTTTGAATAGCCGCCTTCGTGCGCGAGCACTTTGGCAGGCGCTTTCTTTTCGCGCGAAATTGCCACCGTTTTAAAGCGGGAGGGTCGGGATGCAGGTTTTCGATGACATCGAGGCGCTGCTGGATGCGGGTGAAGCCTCGACGGCACTTAAGGAAGTGCTGGCGCTGGTGCATCAATTTGGGCGCGGGTCCAGTGTCTTGGCGGGCGCGATCGACGACCTCATTATCGACCTGTCGACGCTATCATTGGCGCGCATGCTGGCTCGAAAAAGACTATTGAAGATCAAGTTGCTCGCACCTCGTCAGAGCGTCGGAGCGGCCAGCTAGAGATTGGTGGTCGCTATGAAAAACGTGTCGACCTGCTCGGTGCTCCGAGCGCATCGAAACCTCTCGCCATCATCGGTTCCGTACGGACGAAAGAGCCGCCTGACCCTGCGACCAGATGAAAGCTTGGACTTGCGGCAGACCGCAAGCAGTTGGAGCTTGAATTGCCGACACACTCTCAGGAACCGTTGCCGGGATCGCACTCCATTGGTCGTCGGCCCAGATCCGGCGCGCGTCGCTTAAGGTGCCGGTCGAATATGGCCAGCTTCGCTTCGTAGCCGATCCGCACTCTGGACCTGCAGCTATCGCAGCTGAAACCGGCAATCGTTTTCATCCAGGATCCCCTTCTCACCATTGGGCACGAACAGGAGGGGCATTGGAATTCTATCGGTACGTCGCGCAGTTCATTTGATAGAGGCACTGTGCATGTTCTCCTCAGCGGCATGGCCACTGCAACAAAGTAGAAGGAGAAATGTTTCCGGCTTCGGCCATTTGCGCGAAAGAATCGGACCTAAGTCTAAATGGTGAGCGGCCCAGAAACCTATTTCCCTTGCTATCGGCCTTTGCGTCGGAAATTGAACGGCAATAGCGAGGGTGATCGAAGGCGGCCCCGGGCGTGAGGCTGGCAAGTGGGGCCAAGACGGCGGCGGTAAAGCGGAGCCTGTGGCGATCAAATAACCGGTTCGCCTAGAATCTCGTTCACCCAGCTCATAGTTCTCAGCCCGTATGCCATTCCGGCGCAGTCGGCAAACCAGTCGAAGACACTCATGTCACGCCCTGTGACGCATTGAAGGATTTCAATCGCTGCGCCCGTTAAAGCAAGTAGAACCGCCAGCCGGACCACCTGTTGGGGCCAGCCGAGGCTACCCAAAGCTGACAAGGTGGCGAACGCGGCGGCGTGGTTGAGCTTGTCGTGATGAGACGTAAAGGCCAATCCGAGGGCGTGCAGCAGGTGGTCTGGCAATAGCGCGAGCAGCAGGACGACTGCCAACGTGGAGAGAAAGGCAGCCCTTGCCATGCTCTGATGAAAGCTGGACTGCGGCAATCTATTCGCAGCACTCCCGGTTCCTAGTTCTCGCTTCTCATACTGGTGCACTAGGAAGGGCTCCAACCTGCATCTGAGCTATGAGCGCGAACAACTGGCATGCTTAACAGGCCTCCTGATGTCATCAGGAAGTTCCATGAACAGCCTATGTCACTCTGGATGGTTCCATAGGGCGCTGCGAATGTCGCCCTCCATTGTGATGAGGCCGAGGGTTTCCTGCCGAAAAGGCGCGGCGGAATAGGCGAGCCGTTGGTACCGCTTGCGCCCAGGTGCGATGCGTATCGTGCTGGGCACGGCTGGGCGGGAGCGGAACTCTTCCAGCCTTGGCCCGGCTGTGCAGCCGGGCCGACGCCCTTCTGAATTCAATTATCGCCGGCGTCGCGGCGAACAGACGAAACCGCTGTTTAGTCTGGTCATTCCTGCCTTGGTGATCTCGCCTCTACATATTCCAATCCTAGACGCTAGGCCAGCAGCGGCCACTCGCGGCTGTCCATCAACAATCCCAAACATCAGGTCGCGGTTATATACAAAAAAGCCGGCCACCTTTCAGCAGCCGGCCAGTGCAAACAAGGAAGGGAACGTTGCACTGATGGGGCAGTGCACCGTCCGAAGCGTTTCCAGGCGACAATGTTCCCCCGATGAGAGAACAAAGAAGGCTTCACCGCCAGCGCACATTCCCCTTAGCCGCGCTGTATTGCCATCGGCTAGTCTCTAAAGGCCTTTAACCAGCCACGGATTGGTGTCGTATCCGAGGCGCGGCTTTTCCGGCGTTCGATCGGCCGGCAATTTGGCGGTTCCGGTCGGCCTGCAGTCCAGCTCGAGCACCTGCTTCTTGGCCGACTGCTTCGTAGAGCAAAGGTCCGTGGCGTCACTCACCACCACCTTCTTCTCCTTGGCAACAGCGACACCAGTCCCAGCGATCACGATCGCCGCACAAAACGCAGCAACTCTCATCATACTTCCCCACCGTTGCGCCTCCGCAAAAGGCTGAGCATGACGTTACGGCACTTTTAAATTAGCGCAAGCGAATATTAGCTGCCTAGTCCCTTCACATCGGCTCTGGTCGCCTCCCCTTGCTGCCGGCGCCTTGCGATACCGGCAGCGCGACATGCTAGGATGGGCGCATGCCTGCTCATGACCGGGCGGCCGCTGTTAATGACTTGAGCTTGACATGGCAGAAGGCTGCAACCGTCAAGTTTCCCAAGTCGTCGTGGCGATGAACGATCGCGTCGAGGATCGCTTACCAAGCGGCGTTTACTAAGTTCCGCTGGTCTAGCCCTACGCGATCACACCATAACCACGTGATGACAAATCAGCCATGTGTGTGGCGCGGCGGGCCTGTTCCGCTTGTGGCCGGCGCCTACCCACCCGGGTTCCCCAACCATGGCGTCGGCCATTTTCGCTCTCTCAGCGATTATAGACCCCTTGCTATAGGCCTATGTGTTGGCTGGATGGGGAGATCGCTGTTAGATCGCCTCGTTCGTTTGGATGTTTCGCTGGCGTTGGGAGGAGGCGCATATGTTCGCCAGCCGGCGGATACCACACCGCCCCACCGGTCAGGCCCAGCGCGCCCGCTGCAAAGTCCCGCAGACGGCTGCTGGGCCGCTGGCGGGCAGCGGCTACTTGCTGACGATCCAATCCACCAAGCCAGTTTCGATCAGCTCGAACCAATCGTGCACCAGGGCCTTGGCTAAATCGCGCCATTGACACTCAGGCGCACGGGAGACGGCAACAGTAGAAGGGTCGGCATCTTCCCAGCCTCGCGCCACGTCATCGCGATGACGTTGACGAAGGCGCATCAGCAAGGTGGCCGTAGTGGCCGCTTGAGCGATATCTATGGGCGTTGCAACCATCGCAGCCTCCCTCAAAGCGATGGCAAACCCCTCACTAGTAAGCCCGCTCAGACTCTCTCTGCAATCAAAAAAAGAGTTGTCCTCGCTCCCTGTTCTGTCATCGCAATGAAGGACGACATCTTCGAGCACCCGCAGCACACCTGTCGCATGGAAAAAGCTGTAGGCGTTTATAGGTGCTTGGGGAATCCGCCGTTTGTTTGCGTTGTGGAGCGGGACAAAGCAAGTTACTCACTCAGGCTGGCTACCGTGAAGCGGGGCACCAGCCCGACTTCCACGCGCTGCCGTGGGAAGCTGAACATCAGGGCCGTCAAAGAAAGGCAAGGTGGACGCGACGGCGCTCGCTGAACGCATTCGGGCGCCGGCTGCGTTCGCGTTCACACCCGGCGCTATGTCGCTTCTAGGCCCGCTCTGTCGCTATTTTGTGCGCAGCATATTGTGGGAACTCTGCCTCGGCCCACGCACTCAGTGGCTGACCAGAACGAGCGCATCATCGGCCTAACCGTTTAGGCTGTAGAATTTGTGTGTGCGCTCGTATCGAGATGCGGGTGATGTCGCAGCCGAAACGCGCTGCTTCCTTCTCGATCGCCCCATCAGTTTGGCGCCGATACCAGCACTGCGCATCTCGGCGTCGACAACCACATGGTCGGCCTACGCCCACTTTCCGCCCATACCCGGTTTGCTGATGGAGCGGGTAGATAGCCGCGATCTCTTCGAGCTCCATGGCTGAGTGTCGATGCCTATGTCGGCGAGGTGATGAGTGCGGCCTTGCCGCCGAACACCAGCCCCAACTGGGCAGTCGCATCGCTCGACATTACGGGCGATGCAGCCACTGCGAAGGTCGAGGACGAATTTGGAACCACAAGGTTCACCGACTATCTTTCTCTGCTCAAAATCGCAGGAGAAATGAAGATCCTTAGCAAACTCTACCACCTTCACTAATACGACCGTCCAGATCAGAGGCCAAATACCGCAAAACTGGCCAACCTGTCGTAGGTCTCCCAGCGCCTTTAGAGCTTGAGCTCAGTCCTTAGCGCGTCGATTCGCTTCGAGGCCTCGGCTTTGCTTAGATCTTCGGCGTAGCTTCTGTCGTCGCCCGCCTGCTCACATAATGTTTTCAAGTAGGAAGCTTGCGACGGAGTCATTGGCTCGTCTCCCGTCGTCCATTCGTCAGGATCCTTGCTGATAGTTTCGCTTTTGGCTCGGGGTGAAGTTTGCATGACGCTCTCCGTGTTGGGAACGGCACAACGTATTTGATCTGCTTTTGTTCCACATGCTTGAAGTGTGTGAAATTGCGAGGGCATAGGTGTTCACAACTGCAAGTTTACCCGTGCTGGAAGAATCCGACGAGATTGCTTAGCTTCCGCTCGCGGTCGCCAACGATGAACCCGACGCCAACTCTGCGCGAGACATCGAAAGATCCTCCGCGCCCGCAATTTACCCCAACGGTGAGGAGACAATCCCCATGAAAGCAATCGTAGCGACGGACCAGACTGCAGGAACGGCCGGGATGAAGTTGGTGGAGCTGCCCGAGCCTCAGGCGGCAATTAACGACGTGGTCGTACAGGTTCATGCGGCAGGATTCGTCAACACCGAACTGGAGTGGCCCTCGACGTGGGCCGACCGAGCCTTCCGTGACCGGACCTCTTCGATCCTGGGCCACGAACTGGCTGGTGTGGTCACTGCGCTCGGCTACGGCACCAGAGGGCTTTCTATCGGTCAGCGGGTGTTCGGCCTCGCGGACTGGCATCGCGACGGCACCCTCGCCGAGTATGTTGCCATGGAGGCCCGTAACCTCGCGCCGCTGCCCGGCGATGTCGACTTTACGGTGGGCGCTAGCCTGCCGATCTCCGGCCTAACCGCATGGCAGGGGCTGTTTCAGCATGGCCGCATCAAGGCCGGGCAGAGCGTTCTCGCGCATGGCGCTGCCGGTGCCGTCGGTTCGATGGTGGCGCAGCTTGCAAGGGAGGCCGGAGCCTATGTGATCGGCACCGGGCGGGCCGCCGACCGCCAGAAAGCGCTCGACTTCGGTGCAAATGAATTCCTCGACCTCGCAAAAGACACCCTTGAAGATGTAGGCAGCGTCGATCTGGTGTTCGATGTCATCGGCGGCGATATCCAGAAGCGATCCGCAACGCTCGTCCGCGCCGGAGGTATCCTTGTCACAGTCGTTGGACCAACGGACATTCGAGCTGCCGATGGCCTGACCGTTGACTTCGTCGTCGAGGCTGATCGCCCTCAGCTCTCTGAGATAGTGCAGCGGATCCGCGATGGACGACTGCGGACGAACATTGGCAAGGTTTCGAGCTTGGATGATGCCATCGGCACCTTCAACTCAACGGACCGACGCGCAGGAAAGACGGTTGTCCGCGTTCGTCCGTGAGAACTTGGGCGAGGAGGCCGGTCCTCTCTCCGTATGGCCGCCTCTGGCAGCTGACACGGTGAGGTGCAAATCAGCGCCTGTCGCGGGATTTAGCCATCGTAGGGCGGTGTTTGCGGGAACCTACTTTGTACGTTTCCGATTCTTGCCTTTTTCGGAAAGTGACCCACAGAATAGCTGATTGAGGTTCTATCTCTCTGGGAGGATGGGATGGACATTCAAGCACCTGTTCGGCCTACGCAGCAAACGGCCAAGGAGCTGGTCCGCGAGGTCCTGTTGGGCTCTCAACCCGGCGACATTATTTCCGTCAAAGCGACCATTGTAGCGGTCCGTGAGCGCGGCGGCGATCTTCTCGAAACTGACTGCCAGTTAGTCGAAATGATCGTCAAATCAGCCTCCGTTTGGGGACTGTTCATCGCCTTTGACGTTCGAGAGGCGTGATGCCCCACCGTTGGTTCAACCCTCCGGTTTATGTGAAGACTGAGCGCCCGGGGCTTCGCCTTGGTGTCAACCGGGTTGATGCCGCCGCCGAGGAGCTCCTAAAGTGGTCCAGTCGTGGCCCCAAGTGGCGGCTGGCGGCCGAAGCTTGCCTATCTGCGATGGATGGCAAAATGCCGGGTAATGACTTCCGGCTGCTGTTCGAAGCCGCGGCCGATGAAGAGGAGATGCTGCTGCCGGATTAACAACGCTATACGACGAGCCCATTCGGGTCTGTTCGCGTTGCGAATTCACCGGCGCAACGGGCATTTATGCTGTCCGTCTCCGTCGTCAAACTTTAAAGTGAGACACTAACGAGCGACGACCTAGATGGACAGTTATTCGCCGGTGCGCGTACCATATAGGGCCGCGGGTGACCGATGGAGGTCACATGGTTGATGAAGAGCATCGCCGCGAACGGAGGCAGCGGGTGCTGAAAGGCGCCTCAATCATCAGCGGAATCACAAACTCCGAGATCAGTTGCACCATTCGGAACCAAAACAGTGGCGGAGCTGAGCTCAAAGTCCCGGTGGAATCGCGTGTCCCTGAGCGGTTCGTGGTTTACGTGCCGACCGACGGCGTTGCCTACCAGGCAGTCCTGCGGTGGCGCAGGAACGACCGAATTGGGGTTCAATTTATAGGAACGTTGCCAAAGCCGCGTCTCCACTATGGCTGAGCTTGTGCCCGGGATGCACAGACCGGGGAATTGGACACTCTCCGGCGCTCGGCACGTGTTCCATGGCAGTCGCACTTTAGAGATTACCCCCCGGCGAAACTTCGCTTCAGGTCGACACGGTCAGAAGGCTTACAAAATCGCGGGAATATTCCTCGTCCAGATATTTAGCCGGAGCGCCCCACGCCTCGGCTGGTTGGCCAGTGAACGCGTCAAACACCGCTCAGGTTTCGTCGAGTCCCTCCTGAGGTCGTATCTTTGAGAAGCCATGCCGTCGCTAGGTAAGTCTGCGGTCCAGTTCTCAAGCGGTGATCGACATTCCTGTTGGAGTGCGGGTTCTACAGGAGATTCGGTTTTGAGGATCGCGAGGGCTCAACGGATCATGAGCGACCCAGCAGGATCAGAAACCGGCACCCGTCTGCGCAGCCCTTTGATGAAGATAGGTAGAGTCAAAATCTGCGGCGCGAACGAGCCCTGCCCAGTCGGTCGCATGAAAACGCGAGCCAACGGTGGATATCAGACCGTCGCGTCTAAGGTCCTGAAGCACTCGGTTCACGTGCACGGTAGAGAGGCCAAGTGCGTCGCCAAGTGCAGCCTGCGTTATGGGGAGATAGGCCACATGATCTTCAATGCGGCCTACCGAGCGAAGGCGAACAATGAGTTCGCAAAGAATGTGGGCCATACGCGAGTAGGCGTCGCGCCTACCGACGTTGGTGACCCACTCTCGATAGATCGCCGCATCGATCACCGTCGAGCGCCAAAACACTCTCGTTATCGAAGAGTGCTGGTCGCAAACGGCGCGAAGTTCGTCGTGCCGCATGAAGCCCACCCTAGCGGGCATGAGAGGGGTGAAAGTGCAATCCATGACCGACAAATGCAAACCATGCAGGTCGGGAATGTCGCCCGGAACAAAAAAGGAGGAGATTTGACGCTTCCCCTCCCCGGTTAGTTTGATCGACCCTATTAAGCCTTCAAGAACGACGAACGAAAGGCTCGGCTTATCGCCCTCGCGCAGAATGTCTTCGTTGGCCTGATATCTCTTCTCCTGAATCGAGATGTTCCCCAAGGTCGCAATGTCTGATTCTGCGAGTTCCGAGATGGCTTGGAGCTTGCGGATCAACATTTTGAAAGAATGATCATGTGCCATCAAGAACCTGTTCGTGTATGCTCCCAACTTTTAGTTGGCGCTAATGTTCCCGCTGCCTAGAGGAGACGAAGGCCAATGGTCAGTGCGTCGATGATGCGCGCAAAGTTCAGCTGTCCTCAATCCTTTTCGCCTGCCGCAACCTGTTCGAAACGGCTGGATCACAACCTGCTTTCCACCGGATTAACGAGTGCTATTGCGCGCCAGGAACCTTAAGAGTTCGCAGCCGTTCAACTGTTGGGGCGCACGAAGCAGGCTTTCAATGTCATCGGGTTTCGTGCTGATCGTGGAGACGTCGAGAACTCTCTCCGGGAGGCCGGGTTCGAGGTAGTCGCCGGCTTAAAGGGCCTTCAAGCGATTGCGACTTTCGATCGTGAGCCGGAGCGAGTTGTGGCTCTCCTGACAGATATCAGACTTGGGGACGGCCCAAGCGGGTGGATGTGGCCCGGCACCTCCGAGGCGCCGATCCTACTATGCCAGTTATTTGACAGCGTTGGTCGATGCCATGGCCTGCTACGCAATTGACCGACATCAAATCGACATCCTGTCTCTCGGCTGCGTTGAATTGGAGTTCGCCTTCACCAAGGGCCAAATCGCCAAGGGCGGTATCAGGCACTGGCGCGAGATCATTTCTGCCGCCATGCGCCTGCAAAGCCAGAATGCACCGGGCCAAGCTGGGCTGCTGGTAGGACGAGACCGTCTACTACGCATCGACGGAGCACCTATGAAGTCTAATCCGATCGACCTCGACGACTACACCGGTCCGCCGCAGAGTTACCTGTTATTGCTGCCTCACTGGTCAAGCAACATGAGGAACGGCTGGCCGCGCTTTTCGCTGCGCCGCGTCCACCCTACAAAGCGGTGTATGGGCCAAGGTCTCAGGACCCGTAAATAGCCACCTGTTCTTCGCACGATGTCGGCTTTCAGAAACCGCCTAAAGCGATCCCGATATTTGGGGCAATGGCCATCCGTTCTGATTAAGTCGTCTTGGCCAGCCGTGGTCTTCACTCGACCCCGCATGATGAGGTATGACCAAGAAGGATGTAGACTAAACCGGAAGAGACAAGGTGCAGGTGCAAGGCATTGAGAGAAATAGCAGGAACCGAACCAATCCACAGGAATATTTTGTTGGTATTTATGTTGGTAGCAGATGCGGCTAACATTGCCCTAAGTATCTGAAAGCAAAACGGGATTTTCTTCACTTGAATTCCGCCTCTGGGCACCATCCCCTCTTCTCCCGACACTCCGTTTAGCCGAACCGTCTACGCTGCAGCTTCTGCAAGCGACTGGAATTATTGATCTTTTGCTGTCGCATTGCGCAATTAGGCGTGACAGAGAGCGCTTCGGGCGCATTTGATCCAACGAGGCGGGGGGATGGTATTTCCGTTGGTATTCGACATCCTGATGGTATCGAAACAGCCAAGGGAGACCTGACGAATGGCCCTATCCGACGTGAAATGTCGAAACGCCCGCCCTGCTTCCAAACTCGCGAAATTGTCTGACGGGGGCGGGCTGCAGCTATGGGTACAGCCCACGGGCTCTCGCCTCTGGCGGCTCGCCTACCGCTTTGACGGCAAGCAGAAACTGCTCGCGCTGGGCAGCTATCCCCTTATCTCTCTCGCCGAGGCACGGGAGGCGCGCGATGATGCTAAAAGGCTCCTGCTAGCTGGCGTCGACCCTGGAAAGGAACGCAGCTTGCGGAAGGCCGATTCGGCAAAGGACTCCTTTCGCTCAATCGCGGACGAATATGTTGACAAGCTGAAGAAGGAGGGACGTGCCGACCGGACGATCAGCAAGGTCAAATGGCTGCTCGACTTTGCCTATCCGATAATCGGCGACAAGTGCATTCGGGAGATCGAGCCGGCCAGCATCCTTACCGCCCTCCGTCGCGTGGAGGTTCGCGGTCGATATGAGTCGGCCAGGCGACTGCGCTCCACCATCGGCAGCGTGTTTCGATACGCGATCGCGACCGCACGCGCCGAGACAGATCCGACCTTCGCCCTCAGAGGCGCACTCATCAGTCCGAAGGTAACGTCTCGCGCCGCGATTACCGATCCGAAGGCCTTGGGCGGTTTGCTGAGGGCGATCCATGCATTTGACGGACAGCCTACAACGCGAGCCGGTCTGAAGCTGATAGCGCTGCTGTTTCCCCGCCCAGGCGAGCTTCGCGCCGCTGAATGGGAAGAGTTCGATTTTGAAAGCTCGGTGTGGACGATCCCTGAAGCACGCATGAAAATGCGACGGCCGCACCGCATACCCCTATCAAAGCAAGCGATCAGCGTCCTGACTTCACTGAGAGAAATCTCTGGTGATGGATCGCTGCTGTTTCCTAGTGTTCGATCGGCTTCGCGTCCGATTTCCGACAATACCCTTAACGCCGCACTGCGTCGTATGGGTTACAGCAAGGAAGAAGCTACCGCGCATGGTTTTCGAGCAACGGCATCAACTCTGCTGAACGAATGCGGCAAGTGGCATCCGGACGCGATAGAGCGGCAGCTGGCCCACATTGAGAACAACGACGTTCGGCGCGCCTACGCCCGGGCAGAGCACTGGGACGAGCGCGTCGAGATGATGCAGTGGTGGGCCGATTATCTGGATGAACTCAAGAGCAAAAACCTGCGGGTGATCTCAATCGAGGGACGCCGCAAGCCTGCTGTCCACACACCAACGCGACCATCCACTTTGAAACCAACAGAGGCCGTTCATCAAACGCCGATACAAATCTCCAACCGCCGGAAATCATACTGACCGTCGAAAAACGCCACAACTCGACGCCAAATCGTAGGCCCGCATTTGTCAGATTTTCCGGAGAGAAAGTTGACCGCGTTCGGCGGGAAGCTGCCGTTCTGCAGCCGACCCCATTTCCGTCATTCAAGCTGCCGATGGCCGGTTCCGAAACCGGCCATCTACCCGGCCCGGGGCCGCGCGCTATTAGAGCGAGAATCCCGTGGGCAGTGTGCGGTCCGTCCGTTTCGCCGGCATTAGTCCGTGGATCCGCTATCCCCGCCCGACTTTAACCTCCACAACCTTCCTCTCCATAGATCCGGGACAAGCCCTTGATGCGCGTCGCGATCGCGTCGACGAGGCGACCAACGATCTCATGGATGATCCCCTCCTGGCGAAGCTCTTGGGCGCACTCCGATGCCATATCGGGCATCACCGCGAGCTGATGGCGGATCGTCCGCACCGTGTACTCGCCGCCAACCTTTGCTGAGGACGCACAGCGCCCCCAGTGGCGCGGCATGATCTCCTCGATGGGATAGACTCTGTCGATCTTCATCGCCAGTTTAAGGTCGCGCATCTCAGATTGGATCTCTCCCCCGAGGTGCGGCAGAATGGAGGAGATGTCGTAGAGCGGAGCTAGGCGGGCCTCGCCCTGGGCTCCGAGCAGCATCGAGTAGTTCTTTGCATGCGCGTCCGTGCCGGCGATGATCCAGTTGAAGACGTTCGCGGCCATGAAGATCTGACGGTCTTGGACGGGGTCGAGGGAGGCCGACAGCACCTTTCTGGAGATCGTCGTGATACCTGGCCCACCCTGGTTCTCGTACTTGAGCGTCGGCATCACCGACAGGGCCTGGCACATGTCCTCCTGATGGATGCGGATGGTCTTGCCCTCGTTGTTGCGGCGGTCGTAGCGCTCGATAACGATTGCCTTTTCGCCTGCGAAGTCGAGAACCTGGCTATGTGCAGCGTCCATGCCGAGCTTGGATGCAAGCTGCAGGCAGAAATGCTCGTTCTCGGTATGCCCGTGCAAGTGCGGCAAAGGCGGCTTGAAGATGTGTGTCGTGGGTGTGTCGCCTAGAGGGATCCCCCAGCGATTGCTGCCCTTATCGAAATGGAACGCCGTCTTTGCCTGCGCACCAGCGAGACTGAACTGACCAGGATCGCCGATTCGCCGGGTCGCTGCACCATCTTTGCGCAGATCGCGCAGGCGGTCGCCGATCTGCGCCTCGGTGAGCAACTCCACGTTCTCGCCGCGGGAAATCTGGTCGCCACGCGAAAGGAACTGGACGGCGCCGGCGCAGTCGCGGCCGACATTCTTGAGCAGGGCAAACGGGTTTCGGGCGGAGACCTGGAACCTCTGCGCCCATCTGGCGAGGGTCTGCTCATTATCCGGCAGTAGGCCCCAGAGGAATGCCTCGACGACCTTGCCCTCGTAGGTCCTGGTGATCGTCGGCATGGACAGGGAGAGCGGGATCGCCACCGGGCCTTCCATCCATGCCTCGTGATAGGAGAACGAAAGCTTGCCGCCCTGCAGGTGGTGGAGCCCCCCAACCGGTCTGCCAGCGATATAGACGTCGAGGGTGTCGATCGGGTTCATCATGATCATCGTCATCTAGAGCTTGTAGGGAATCTCGTCGTCGTCATCGTCGACATGCCGTTCATCGGCATTATGATGATGATCAGCCGACGTCGGCGCCGGCGGGATCTGAAAGTCCATCTCCACACCAAGCGTGGTCAGCGCCAGCAGCACGTTGCCGATCTCGGCGCTGGGCTTGCCGTTCTCGATCCACGACACCCACGTCTGCGTCGTGGTGATCATTTTGGCCAAGGCAGCCTGTGACAGGCCGCGCCGGGTGCGGGCCTCCTTGATCAGGATTCCAATGTCGCGAGCTGTTCTGATCTTCATGGCGTATACGATTTCTGTATGAGCTAGCCTGATATAGGCTCATATATGACGGGTGTCAATATACGTTACTATATCAATTTAACGCTATATAGGTTCACATATGGCAACCTTAATATACCAACCTATATAAAATCATTGCGCCACGCAACAATGTGCGCCGCTGGGAATTAGACATGCCTTCAGGCTCGTTTCAACACCGCGTGTGGCAATGGATTGTCGCGTGCTTTCCGACGCCGGCTCACCTCGATGTACAGGAGCGCAATCATCGCTTCCTTGAAGAGGCGCTCGAACTCGCTCAGGCGAATTCCTGCACAAAGGAGGAGGCACTCGAACTGGTGGAGTACGGACCGGCGGCAACGCGGTCAGGATCAAGAACTAGCGTGCTCCAAAACGACACCAAGCGCTAACCGTTGTCCAGTGTGGAAGATGATTGCCTTCGTGGTTTCTCCGACGCGCCGGCGCCCGGCAGACCTTCCTTTCTGGCCTTGGCAAACGCCCGGTCGCCTTCCAGGAACCCGACCAGCATAAAGGGGATCAGTTCCGCCACCGTTTCGGACTCGCCATAGGTCTCACGGTAAAGTGCGGCATAGTCGTTGAGTGCTTGGCTCAAGTCGGCGCCAACGGTGATGGTGATCTTCGAAGGTGTCCGGTCCGGAAGTTTTCCGAGTTTCAGGTTAGCCATGAAGTCCTCCTGTTCACCCCGTGTATGGCCGCAACACGAGGTCCTTGTGCACGATGACGCGCAACGGCCAACCAGGGCGCACGGTGATCGTGGGTTGGACGTTCAGGTTCTTTTCAGTGATCCGTTGGCCCGCTTGACTGACGTTCTGCTGGGTGGATTCACGAATTGCCTTGACCAAGTCGCTTTCATTTTCCCCAAAGCTCAACTCGGTACCAACCCCCAGCAATGTGGCTACCGCGACGCCCTTGATCAACTGCCAAGTATGGAAATCCACCTTGTCCTCGAGCCCGGCATAGCCGGCCGCGTCGGTCACGGGCAGATTGTCGATTTCGGTAGAGGAGCCGTCCGGCATCACGATGCGTTGCCACACCAACAGAGCGCGCCTTTGCCCAAAGGCTACAACGCTGTCGTAGGTGCCGATCAGCCGTGAGCCCTGCGGGATGAGCAGGATGCTGCCGGTGACGCTGTCGTGCACATTCTCGGTGATCTGGGCGACGACAAGGCCGGGCAGATCGGAATTGATGCCGGTGATCAGGCTTGCAGCGATCACGCTACCGGCCATGATCTGATAGGGCGAAGCCGGCGTCTGCAGTGCATGCGGGTTGTAGATCCCGCCGGTGTTCCGTTGATCGATGAAATCGAGCTTGCGCTGTTGATTGTTCTGGTCGCCCTCGGCCGGCGCGACGGAAGCTCGCTGGCCTTCGGTATCTGGCTGCGGAGACGCCGTCTCGAAAGGCGAACGTCCGCCCTGCCCATTGCCAAAAGCTTCCGTCTGCTGGGGCCGGTTTTCGATGCGGAAGAGGACTTGCGACTCGCGCGCCTCAATCGCTTGTTGTGCAAGCCGCTGCGCCTCGGCGGAAACGTCTTGCCCAGGTGCGATGCCAAGCTGGCGCTGGTGCTCGAGAATAGGACGGCCGAGATCCCCGGGCAGCGGCGGTCCAAGCACCGGAGCCTTCGGCTTGCTCCCGGAATAGTCCTTGGGCAGCGATTCAAGTCCCTCGGCGGTCGGGTTGCGGTCGGTGCTGTAAAGCTCTTCAGCCTGCTGCTTCAGGCGCAGTGCCGGCCCCTGCAGCGCCATCATCGTGACGCCAAAGATGGTGGCGGAGCCAACAGCTGCGATCGCGACGATTATGCCGCGCTTGAAGCGCACGGCCCGGCGCGGTGAGGCCCGCAGCTGCAGCTGTTCGGGATCGAGTTTGGGCGGAACATTGGGGCGGGACGTGTCGGTCATGAGCCTCCCCTCACCTGCCAAAACGCGAAAAGAGCGATATCCGCCGCGGCAGTTGCCGTCCGTCGGTCCTGGTGATGCGCACCACCTGCTGCTGCTTGGCGCCGAGACGGAGTTCAGCCGCGGCAAAGAGGCGCTCGACGATGTAGTAGTTGCCGTGCATCCGATAGTTGACGAGCTGGTTGTCCCCGTCAGCACCGACGATGAAGAGCGGTGGCGCCTCGCCCTGATCAATGCGCTTCGGGAACTCTATGTAGACCTTGCTGCCATCATCGAAGGCGCGCGTCGGTCTCCACGGCGGCGTGTCGCCGGTGATCGAATAGCGGAAGCGGATGTTTTCGAGTGCTACGTTCGAGGCCGCGGGCATTTCAGCCTCTGCCTGAGCGTTGCGCCGCCGAAGCGCCACGAGTTGGTCTTCGCTGTAAATCCAGGAGAGCGCCGCCATGGCAGTTTTCTCAGTGCTTTGAAGCTGCAGGTGATAGGATCGCCTGTCGGTCGTGATGACCAGATTGGTGGCAAGCCCCGGCGCGAATGGCTTCACCAGCACATGAGTGCGCTGGTCATCGCCTGAGCCACTAACGGTGTCACCGATCACCCAACGGACCGTATCGCCGGCTGAGACCGAGGTCAGCTTCTCGCCCCGCTGCAATGAGATATCGGTGACGCGCTCCGGCGCGGCGTAGAGCTGGTAGAGCGCGCCGTCGGCAAAGGGGTAAACCTGCACCGCATTGACATAGCCAAACTTGGTGGGTTGTTGCGTCGCCGCCTTGTTGGCATCGGCGACCTGTTCTTCCGGCGAGCGCTTATCTGGGGCGGGCTTGCCGGGTGCGGGCATCAACTGACCAGGCAACGGTAACGGTTTCGGCACTTCCACGACCTTGACCGGCTTCTCCGGCGCCTTCTCGATCGCGGCTGGTTTGAAGTCCTCGTGGTCATAGGAAATCTGAGGCGGCGGCACTGGCTTCGAGGCACAGGCCGAAAGAACCGCAACAGACGCCGACAGGATCAAGGCAGCACGAAGCAATGGGGCTCTATTTGTCATTGGCGGGCTCCTTAGGGGAAACGGGGGTTGGCGCGGCGCTGTCGAGCTCGCGCGACCAGTCGATGGCGTTGATGAAGACGCCGAGCGGGTTCTTGCGCAGCTGCTCGGTTGTCCTAGGCGGGCGGATGAGGATGGTGAGGATCCCGATCCAGCGCGTCGTGCTGGCGAGGCTGCCGCGCTCGAACACCTGCTCGGTCCATTTGACCTGGAACGAGCTGTCGGAAGCCCTGACCACGCTGGTCACCTGTACTGACACGCTGCGCGTGCCGATTTGGCCGAAAGGGTCGTTCGCCTTGGCATATTCGTTGAGGAAGAGCGCCGCTCGGTCGGTGGCAAAGTCGTAGGCCGACAGCCAATTCTGCCGCACCAGAACCGCATCGGTGGAAACCGAACGAACATTCTGGATGAAGCGGCTGAGATGCCAGGCGATCTGGGCATCGTCGGGCTGGTAGTTTTGGACTGCCGGCCCGACCGCGTGCGCCTCGCCAAAGCGGTCGACCTCGACGACATAAGGCACGACGCGGCCCTGCATCGACTGCCACAGAAGCCCACCGGAAAGCCCCGTCGTCAGAGCCAGGCAGCCAAAGGCCATGAAGCGCCAGTTCTTGGCCTGGACGCGCGCCGTGCCGATGCGCTCATCCCAGAGTTGGCTGGCCTTCTGGTAGGGTGTTACGGGTTCGGGCGTCTTTCCATAACGCTGAACGGGTCGCTTGAAGAGCATCTAGTCTTCCTTGTCATTGAGGGAGGGATTGGCGCCGCTTCCGCCCCGATCTCCATCGCGCACCGCCTGCGTGGCAGCATTGCGATGGGCGCGTGCGGTCTGTTCGGAACGCAGACGCCTTGCCCAGACCGGCGCGGGGTCAGAGGCTGCAGCGGGCGAGGTTCCTGTCTTTGACGCGGTCGGCATGCCGCCGGTCGCGGTCCAGCCGGCATCGCGACCGGCGTCGGCACTACGGCGGAATGGTTCTGCTGCGGATCGCATTCCCCGCATCGCGGCGCCGCTAGCGGCACTCGCAACCCCATGCAGCCCAGCAGCTACCCCGGACAGCCCGGACTCGGGCGATGTCGCGCGCCCCGTTTGCCAAGCGACGGTGGCAGCGGACCCCATGGCGGCGCCGGCACGGACTGCGGCGAGGCCGCCGCCTGTTGCCATGCGCGCGCCGGCAAACGCAGCGCCTCCGGCAACGAGCGTTGATCCAGCTGCGGCCGCCGTTGTTCCAAGTGCCGCGCCGGCGCCAAGCTGCGGCGCGCCGGAAACAAGACCCGAGGCAATCCCGGGGCCGAAAATGCCGAGCCCAAGCAGCGCCAGCGCACCCAGCACCTGAGACATTGCCGCCGCCAGGTCCGGCTCCTGGCCCTGCAGGGCGGAAGCGAACTCGCCAAAGAGCGTGGAGCCGATGCCGACGATGACGGCAAGCACCATCACCTTGATGCCCGACGAAATCACATTGCCGAGCACGCGCTCGGCCAGGAACGCCGAACGGTTCCAGAGCGCGAAGGGCACCAGGACGAAGCCGGCCAGCGTGGTGAGCTTGAACTCGAGGATGGTGATGAAGAGCTGGATGGAAAGAATGAAGAAGGCGATGAGGACCAGGAACCAGGCCAGAAGCAGCACGAAGATGGTGAGCGCGTTACCGAAGATCTCGGGGAAGCCTACTAGCTGGCTCGCTTGATTGAGGAGCGGCCAGGCGCCCTCGAAGCCGGCCGCGGCAATGCGGCCTGGCCGCAGGAGACTGTCGGCGGACAGGTTGCCGGCCGATGCGTTGATGCCGAGACCGGCAAAGGAGCGGTAAATTATGTCGGCGAGGTTCTTGAAATTGTTCAGGACGAAGGCGAAGGCGCCGACATAGAGCACTTTGCGAACAAGCCGGCCGAGAATGTTGGGCTCGCCGCCGAACGCCCAGACCAAGCCCGCGAGCGTGATGTCAATGCCGATCAGAATGGTGGTGAGAAAGGCGACGTCGCCCGAAAGCAGACCGAACCCACTGTCAATGTAGCGGGTAAAGGTCTCCATGAAGCGATCGATGACTCCGAGGTCGTTCATGTCGCCGCCTTCCTCGTTGTCTTGAAGAACTGCCGCTCAGTTTCCGGGATAAGCCGTGCCGGTGCCCAGGAAACGCTTCGTCGTCTCGCGAGCGGCTTCCTCAGACTGCGCTTTGCGCGCCGCATCCTCGGCTTCGGCCCGGAACTGGGTCGCAAGCAGCGTCTGGATCTGCATCTGCTGCTTGGTCGAAAGCGCGATCAGCTGATTGGTAGCCTGGCTTGCCTCGAGGGCACCTGCCGCGCCCTGACTGCGATTGACGAGATCGGTAAGCAGGTCGCCATCGGCCTGCACGTTCTCGACGATCTGCGACTGCGCGCTCATGGTCTGGCGGAACGCCTGCATGGCGCTCTGCCAGCGCTCGCGCGCGGCGCTCGCCACATCGCTGACCTTGATGGTGGCGTCGTAGCTTTCCGGATATTGCTGGCGCCACTGGTCCTGCAGCTTGTCGAGATCGAAGCTCAGGCCGCTCGCCTGGGTCATCAGACCGTCAATCCGTTGGAGCGAGCCGGTAAGCTGGCCCACGGAAGAGAAATCCAGGCGCTGAAGGTTGCGCGCCATGTTCTGCAGCATGGTCGCCTGGTTCTGAAGCGACTGGATTTGGTTGTTGATCTGCTCCAATGCGCGTGCTGCCGACAGCACATTCTGCGTATAGTTGGACGGGTCAAACACGATGAGCGCATAGGCCGGCTGGACGTAGTCAGCCATCGGTTTGGCAATCAGGGAAACGGTGACCAGGCTAGTAAAAAGGCGGCGTCCGATCATGACGATTGCTCCTTGTTAGGTTGAGGAAATTGCTGGAGAAGCTCGGCAGCCCAATCCAGGCCGCGCGCACTGAAGAAACGGGCGGCAAAGCTGCCCTGCCCTTCTTCGGAAAGAATATTGTCGATCAGGGTCTGCGCGGCCGGGTCGGAGGCGCCGCAAAGCGCAAGAGCGATCGGGCCTAGCCCGAGCTCGAAGAGGCGATTGCCGCGGCGCGACTGCAGATAGTAGTGGCGCTTCGGCGTGGCGCGGGCGACCAATTCGATCTGTCGCTCATTAAGACCGAAGCGCTCATAGGCTGCCCGTGCCTGCGGCTCCACCGCACGATCATTGGGGAGAAAAATGCGCTGCGGGCAGCTCTCGATGATTGCGGGTGCGATAGAAGAGCCGGCGATGTCGGCAAGCGACTGCGTCGCGAAGATGACGGAGACGTTTTTCTTACGCAGCACCTTAAGCCATTCGCGGATGCGGGCGGCAAAGAGCGGGTTGTCGAGATAGACCCAGGCCTCGTCGAGCATGAGCAGCGTCGGCCGCCCGTCAAACCGGTCCTCAAGACGATGGAACAGATAGGTGAGCACAGGCAGCACAGCGCCTTGGCTGTGCATCAGCTCCTGGGTTTCGAAACACTGCACATCCGAGATGGCCAGCCGGTCGTCATCGGCATCGAGCAGTCGGCCGAATGGTCCGTCGAGCGTGTAGGGCATCAATGCCGATTTGAGCGCATTGGACTGAAGCAGGACCGACAGGCCAGTCAGCGTGCGTTCCTGCGCCGGCGCGGTGGCGAGGCTGGTGAGCGCCGACCAGATTGCCTCCTTCACCTCCGGGGTGACGGTGACATTCTCGTGGGCAATGAGGCCGGCGATCCATTCGGCCGCCCAGCTCTGTGTGGCCGGGTCGTCGATGTGGCGCAGCGGCTGGAAAGCAAGCGCACCATTCGCACCCAACGCATGGTGGTCGCCGCCCATGGCAAGCGCGGCGGCGCGGGCCGAATTGCCTTTGTCGAAGACATAGATTTGCGCGCCAGCGTAGCGCCGGAACTGCAAAGCGATCAGGGCAAGCAGAACCGACTTGCCGGCACCGGTCGGCCCGACAATCAGCATGTGGCCGACATCGCCGATATGGGTCGAAAGCCGAAACGGCGTCGAGCCGCTGGTTTCGGCGAAAAGAAGCGGCGGAGCGTGATCGCCGGTGACCTCGGCAAGGTGCTCGTTCTCCGCTGGACCTGCCCACACGGACGACAGCGGCACGAGATGGGCAAGGTTAAGCGTGTGAACGAGCGGCTGGCGAACGTTGGCGTAGACATGACCCGGCAATGAACCAAGCCACGCTTCGACGGCATTGATGCTTTCGCGAATGGTGGTGAAGCCGAGCCCGTTGACGATCCGTTCGACGGCGCGAAGCTTTTCCGCGGCGGCTTTACGGTTCTGATCCCACACCGTCACCGTTGTGGTGAGATAGCCGAAGCCGACATGATCGCCGCCCAATGCCTGCAGTGCTGCATCGGCATCGAGCGCCTTGTTGTCGGCGTCGCTGTCGACGAGAGGCACCGGTTCGTTGGTCACCACCTCGCGCAGAATAGCCGCGATCGATTTGCGCTTGGCAAACCACTGCCGCCGGAGCCGAGTCAGCGTCTTCGTGGCTTCCGCCTTGTCGAGTGGAATGAAGCGCGTCACCCAGCGATAGGCGAAATCCTGGTTATTGAGCGCATCGAGGATTCCTGGCCGGGTGACGTTCGGAAAGCCGAGAACTGTGAGCGTGCGCAGATGCTGCTCGCCCAGCATCGGCTCTAGGCCGCCGGTCAGCGGCGCGTCAACCAGGACGCCGTCGAGATACATTGGCGTTTCCGGCACGGCGACCGGATGACGGCGTGTCGAGATCGTGCCGTGCAGGTACGTCAGGGTCTCGGCATCGTCGAGCGCGCGCACCTCGGGCACGAAGCCCGAAAGAAGATCAAGAACGCGGTCAGTCTCGTCTCGGAACCGGGCAAGCTCCTGGCGCCAGTCTCTTTCCCCTCCCAAGTCATGCGAGTCGACGAGAGCACTTTCCGCGCGCGCTTGGCCATCGGGCCCAGGCATGAAGACCAAGGTCAGATGATAGATGCTCTCGAAATGCGCGACCTTGCCCTCGAAGGCCGCGCGCCGTTCCTCATCGATCAGCCATGAGGCAGCATCGGGAAGGGCCGAGCTCGCATAGCCCAGCGCTTCGATGCGCTCGGCCTCGAAGAATAATGCCCAGCCAGAGCCGAGCCTTCTCAGCGCATTGTTTGCCCGCGCGCATATGCCGATGAGTTCGGCCTCCGTCGCGCTTTCAAGGTCGGGGCCACGAAACCGCAATGTCCGTTGGAAGCTGCCATCCTTATTGAGCACGATGCCGGGCGCGACGAGTGCTGCCCACGGCAGATGGTCGGCAAGCCGGTCGGCTTTGCCGCGGTATTCGGAAAGCTTCAGCATGCAAGCCAGCCCTTTTGACGAAGATGACGGACAAGCACGCTGGCAAAATCCGGATCACGCCGTGCGGCAAAGACCGCGAGCGTGTGGCCGGCGATCCAGAGGATCAGACCGGCAATCCACTGCTGCAGGCCTAGGCCGACGGCCGCGGCCACCGTGCCATTGAGGATCGCCACCGCCCGCGGCGCGCCGCCGAGCAGGATCGGCTCGGTGAGCGCCCGATGGACCAGAACCTCGAAGCCTTCGATATGCTGCTCTCCGGTGCTCATCAGACGACTGCCCCGCCGCCAAAGGAGAAGAAGGAAAGAAAGAAGCTCGAGGCCGCGAAGGCGATCGACAGGCCGAAGACGATCTGGATCAGCCGGCGGAAACCGCCCGCCGTGTCGCCGAAGGCAAGGGTCAGGCCGGTGGTGATGATGATGATCACCGCGATGATCTTGGCGACCGGCCCCTGCACCGATTCCAGAATCTGCTGCAGCGGCTGTTCCCACGGCATGCCGGAGCCGGCAGCGTGGGCCTGGGCCGTGAGAAGAAGCGCGACGGCGGCGAACGAAAGAAAGCGAAGCTTCTTGCGCATGAGGTGACCTTTCAGAGCTGCTGGAGTTGCGGAAGTGTGAGCGGGGTGACGGCGTAATCGCCGCTGCCGTCGAGACCCGTGACCTCGGCGATCGCGTCAACGCGGCGCGCGGGTCCTCTTCCGGCAATAAAGATGACCAAGTCGACGGCATCGGCGATCAGCCGGCGGGGAACGGTGACAACGGCTTCCTGGGCGAGCTGCTCAATACGATAGAGTGCGGAGCGTGCCGAATTGGCGTGAACCGTGGCAATGCCGCCGGGATGTCCGGTGTTCCATGCCTTCAGCATGTCGAGGGCTTCCGCGCCCCGCACTTCGCCGACGATGATGCGGTCGGGTCTAAGTCGCAGCGTCGAGCGCACGAGATCACCAAGCGTGACCGACCCCCGCCTCGTCCTCAAGGCAACACAGTCCTCGGCTGCGCATTGCAGCTCGCGGGTGTCCTCAATCAGGATCACCCGCTCATCGCATTCGGCGACTTCTGCCAACAGCGCATTCGCAAGCGTGGTCTTGCCCGACGACGTGCCGCCGGCGACCAGGATGTTGCGCCGCTCACGCACTGCCTTCCTCAGGGCATCAGCCTGCAGCGGGAGGATGATGCGATCGGCGACATAGTTGGCCAGCGTGTAGAGTTTTGCTGCCGGCTTGCGGATGGCAAAGCATGGCGCCAGCACGACCGGCGGTAGCAGACCCTCGAAGCGCTCGCCTGATGGCAATTCGGCACTGACAATCGGACTATCTGCATGCGCCTCGGCGCGTACATGGGAGGCGACGAGCCGGATGATGCGTTCCGCCTCGGAAGGATGCATATGCACGCCTGTATCGACCCGGCCTTCTCCCAACCGATCGAGCCTCAGCGCGCCGTCGGGATTGACCATCACCTCGATGACGGTCGAATCGGAAAGGGCCTCGGTGATCGCGGCGCCCATGGCTGTGCGCAGCATGGCTCGGCGGCGGTGGTCGGCTGCGGGATGAGAGCTCATCCTTCGCCTCCATTGCCATTGCCGTTGCCAAGCGAGCGCTTCCCGGAGGCGATCTGGCGACCGACCTGCTCGACGAATTTGTCAAAGCGCTCTTGGGCAATCGCCTGTGTCGCCCGATCCGGGACCGGCGTGTGGGAATGAAGCGTGATCGAAAAGCGTATGAAGAGTGCGAGGCTCTCCAGGATCACCTCGACATCGGTTCGGATATGGTCGAGGTCGCGGGAAAGACGGTCGAGCCGCATGCCATAACGATTGTCGAGTTCGTTCTCGCCACGCCGCTCGATGAAGGCCTCGACCGCTTTCGCGACGATCGCCGATTTTGTGGTCGACGGGTTGCGGCTGAGCGTTTCCAGCTTCTCGCTCAATTCGTGTTCGAGCAGAAACTGGTGGCGAATGCGATGGGGCTTCATGGGGCTCGTTCCGACTGGCCGGCGCTGATGCGCCGGCGGTGCGAACGAACATCGCCGATATCTGAAAAATCGCTTATGGGCGTTATCTACGCTGAGATACGCCTGAGCTGCCAAAGCGCTTAGAAGCCGGGGATGATGTCCTTGTCGTCGCCCCTTCCCTCGTTGATACCGTAGGCGTTGGCTGCGGTGGAAACCCGGTCCATGACGCGCTTGTCTGCGAGTGCCTCGGCGTCATCGTCCGCCAGATTGAAGAGGTCGTCTTGATCAGGCTCCTGAGAGACGACGACGTGTTCTTCAGGCAGGCCTGGATGACGCTGCTGTTGCACGCCGCCCTCTTCTTCGATTGCCTCGCCGGCGTTTTCGTCATCGGCAGCGAGACGGCGGTCAACACTGCGGACTTGTCCGCTCCAATCGTCGGGGCGCGACGCAGGACAGTCCGCGTACAGACCCTCCCGCAACACCGGCGCCGGCAGCACCCGTTCGGTGAAATTCGGATCCTGGTAATAGCGCAACTTCTGGGCGCGGATCGGCGGCAACCCGGAAACAAGGATTAATTCGTCAGCTTGCGGCAACTGCATCACTTCGCCAGGCGTCAGCAGCGGGCGAGCAGTCTCCTGGCGACTGACCATGACGTGCGAAAGCCAGGGAGCCAGCCGGTGGCCGGCGTAGTTGCGCATGGACCTGAGTTCCGTCGCCGTACCGAGCGCATCCGATATGCGTTTGGCCGTGCGCTCGTCGTTGGAGGAAAAGGCAATGCGCACATGGCAATTGTCGAGAATGGCGTTGTTCTCGCCATAGGCTTTGGAGATCTGGTTCAAGGATTGCGCGATCAGATAGGCGCGGATGCCGTAACCCGCCATGAAGGCGAGCGCGGTCTCGAAGAAGTCGAGGCGACCAAGAGCCGGAAATTCGTCTAGCATCATGAGCAGTTGGTACTTGCGGCTTTTCTTCGGGTCACCTTCCAGCCGCTCCGTCAGTCGCCTGCCGATCTGATTGAGCACCAGTCGCACCAGCGGCTTGGTGCGCGAGATATCCGATGGCGGCACCACTAGATAGAGCGACATCGGTCGTTCCGCATCCATGAGGTCGGCAATGCGCCAGTCGCAGGCCGATGTTGCCGAGGCAACCGTCGGATCACGATAGAGCCCGAGAAACGACATTGCTGTCGAGAGAACGCCAGAACGCTCGTTCTCTGACTTGTTCAGCACCTCGCGAGCCGCCGAGGCCACGACGGGATGGACCCGAGGTTTGTCCGCCGTGCCGAGGTGGTTGGTGGTCATCATCCGCAGCAGTGTCGCGGCAAACGAGCGTTGCGGATCCGACAGGAAAGTGGCGACGCGCGCGAGCGTCTTTTCTTCTTCCGCGTAGAGCACGTGCAAGATGGCCCCGACCAAGAGTGAATGACTAGTCTTCTCCCAATGATTCCGCCGCTCCAGCGCGCCTTCCGGATCGACGAGAATGTCCGCGATGTTCTGAACGTCGCGGACCTCATCTGAACCCCTGCGCACTTCCAGCAGCGGGTTATAGCGCGCCGATCTCGAGTCGGTCGGATTGAACAGGAGGCAGAAAGAGAACTTCGACCGCCAGCCGGAAGTCAGCTGCCAGTTCTCGCCTTTGATGTCGTGAATGACGGCCGAGCCGGTCCAGGAAAGAAGCGTTGGAACGACCAATCCCACGCCCTTGCCCGAACGTGTCGGCGCAAAGGCCATGACATGTTCCGGCCCGTCATGTCGCAGATAGTGATCCTTCAGTTTGCCAAGGAAAACGCCGGCCGGCTCAAACAGGCCTGCCTTCTCGGTTTCCCGAGCCGCGGCCCATCGTGAGGAACCGTAGGTGGTGACCAACCCCCTCTGCCGCGCGCGCCAGAGGGAGCCAGCTATTGCGGCCGCACACCCCAAGAATCCGCTGGCTCCGGCAAGCATGCCGGCCTTGTCGAAGACCTCAGGCGCATAGGCGTCGAAGTGAAACCACCATTCGAACAGTTTCCACGGCTTGTAGATCGGCCGGGCCGCCGCGGCAAACCATGGCGCGCCAAGCTGCGGCTGATAGTCCAGCATGTGGGCGCACCATTGCGTTGCCGCCCATACGCCAACGATGACGATGGCGAACACAACTACGATCTGGCCGACAAGGAGCTTCGTCGGTGTCACGGGCACAGCCTCCACTGTTTGGTAGTAGATGGAAGCAGCATGACGTGACGTTTCAGAATATCGAAGATACCCAATATACGCGCCCGTGCGATGCAGTGAACGTTGCAGACTTGGAAAACTGGGGCGCCAAGAAGTGTCATCGCGAAGGGCGACGAGCGAATGACTTGTATGGGGCCGTGTATGGACGGCTCTCCGTTGGCAAGGGATTTGTGAGCTTTTGCAGTTGCTGGTTGGTGTGGCCATGTATCCGACCTGTAGGTGCGGCCTTTCATGTGCCGCTGGCCATAATGCCATTCGCGCGTTTCAGGTGCCGATCGAAAGCTCGCACTTATAGTGCACGGCCCCAGTGGGTTTTCCTGATCCGGCGGTTTCAACCGGCTTTGTGCATTAGCTCCTGTCCGCCCTTTCCAACCTCGTTGGCGATCCCGCGCCTTGTTTCGTCTATGCGATGACCGGCTCCCTGTAGCGCTCGCCGCCGGTCATCAATGCCCAGACCATGCGGGCTGTCTTGTTAGCCAGCGCAACCGCCGCGACCTTGGTTGTTCGCCGCGCCATCAGTTGCACCAGCCATGGCCGCCTGGTCCCGTTCCGGTTCGGCATAGCGGATGACCGCCATGGCGCCGACCACGAGCAACTGTCGCAGGTAGCGATTGCCGGCCTTGGAGATGCTGCCGAGCTTCTCCTTGCCCCCGCTAAAGTTCTGCTTCGGCACGAGCCCGATCCAAGCCGAGAGGCATCGCCCCGACTTGAACGCGTGCGGATCGGCGACGGTCGCAACGAACGCACTCGCCAGCAGCGGGCCAACGCCCGGAATCTCCATCAACCTGCGACCCAGTTAGGTCTCTCGCGCACTCGCACGGACCCGGCGATCGTTTTCGAGGATCTGTTCCTTCACGACACGAAGCTGTGCTTCCAGCATCCTCAGGCAAAGCGGTGCGTCGGCCGGTATCCTGGCATCGTTCTCGTCGTTGATGACCACGAGAAGTTGCTCAATTCCATTACGCCCGATCGGCGCCACGACCCCGAACTCGGATAGGTGCGCCCGCAACGCGTTCGATATCTGTCTCCGCCGGCGGTTGAGCATCAATCGAACCCGGTGCAGCATCATCACACTCTGCTGCTCGGGCGACTTCACGGGCACGAAGCGCATCGTCGGTCTTGTCACGGCCTCGCAGATCGCCTCTGCATCTGCAGCATCATTCTTCTGCCGCTTCAGATAAGGCTTCACATACTGTGCCGGCAGCAGCCGCACATCATGGCCACGTGCAGTCAGTTCTCTCGCCCAATAATGCGACGAACTGCAGGCTTCGATTCCGACCAGGCAACGCGGCAGGCTCTCAAAGAACGGCAGCACACGCCCACGCGTCAACTTCCTGCGAACTGCAACCTCACCAGCCGCATCCACGCCGTGGACTTGAAACACGGACTTCGCAATATCCAGACCGATTGTGGTAACGTTGCTCATCATAGCGCTCCTCCAGCTCTAATCCCGCGATCATACCGCAGTAAGGGAGGAGAGCCGTCCACCGCATCAACTGCGGACTGTCCTCTTTCGGCTGTGAATTCGCGAATAGCTGCCATTAGATGCGGGGACCACCGCTTTTTGACCCACGTCGAATGGACGTGATCCTGCTCGTGGTATTCCCGCCAAGCTGCGCCATTTGCTTGAGCATGTCTGAAGCTGGACTTCTGTCACCCTGCCGATGGTATGCGACATTGGGTCTGGGCTGAGCGAATTAGCGCAACGCCTTGAGCTCGCGGTGGGCGGGGAATTCGTCCAGCGCCGCGTCGATCAGGCCCTGGCGCGAAATGCTGCCGCCGCCGCCCAGGGAGATAAGGCGGAGCGCGGCGAACCACTGCGCTCGTCCGTTGCCGCTCAGCCTGAGGCGCGAGACGTCGCCGCCCGCCCGCAGCCAGACGTCCTGGTCCGTCGGGCCGAGCGGGAAGAGGTCAGGCATGATCTGCTCAAGGTCTCTGTGGCGCTGATTGACGCCCGGAGAGACCGACTTGGTGCCTCCGAGCGCGAGTGCGACGGGGAAGTTCTCCTCAAGGTCGCTAGCCTTGAACACTGGGTGCTGTCTTCCGGGGACGGACTGCCTGACCGTTTCGGACACGTGGTTGAACAGGTCAAATACTCGAATGGTTCCGTCGCTGGCGGCGGTGGCGGCGCCCTTGAGGCCGGAGAGCATCGCGGTCGTGAACACGCTGTTCCGCTCGCGTCTGAGCACCAGAGACGTCTCGGTCGCTCGCGACGAAGCGAGCACAACCCGGCCGGTCCCCCGCGCCAGTTGCCGCAGCGACTTCTCGTCGAACCCTTCGCCGATCCCGTCCTCCCCATCCTCGCCCAGGCCGGACTTGAGCGTGGCGGTGCCGGCGGCATGGCACGCGTCGACGACGAGGATGACCCGCGGCGCCTTGATGGCGGCGATCGCGGCGGACAGCTCGGCCTCGCCGAGAGACGTTCCTGCGAGGTCCGTGAGCTTGCAATCGTAGGGGACGAGCGCGCTCTTCGCGTCGGCGCCACTGCCGATGCGCGCCCCGTGGCCCGAGAAGAAGATTGCGACGGTGTCGTCCACGGTCGCGGTCGCCGCGAGGTCGGCAAGCGATTTGCGGATGTTTTGGAGCGTAGACGCGTCGTCGGTGAGAACAGTGACGTTCGCCTCCGGATAGCCGCAGTACGCGGACGACTTGAGGGTCTCGGCGGTGTCGAGCGCGTCATTGAGCACGGCGGCGGGAAGACCCCCGACCGCCTCATAGTTGGCAACGCCAATAATTAGCGCTCGGCCTTGGTCGAATTTCATCAAGGACTCCATCGGGTGTCTTCCGCCGCCGACTCAGTTCCGGAACAGCGGGTCGTTGGCCATTAGCCTAAGGTTTGGATTCTCGGGGAAGTCAGCCCGCATCTGCTGGATCAGCCACGAGACGCGGGGTTGCCTTCCGTTTTGGATGTCGCGGATCGCACCACGCCAACGCTCCTTACCGGTACCGTGGTGACGAAGGTCGGCGTCCCGTCCGCCGGACCGCTCCCACAGCGCGTCCTGGTCTGGCCCGTTCGGAAAGAGCTCGGCGGCCAGCTCGGTAAGCACGTCCCACTTCTCACTGGCGCTGACGGGCGAGAGCCCGAGGAACCAGCGCTCGACGAGGCCTATCAGGCCGAGGCAGTGGCGGAGCACCGGTGCGACGTCGTTCCGGCCGGCCCGGTAGATCGAGATTAAGTCGTCGACGATGTCGCTTCGTCCGCGCGATGCGAGTGCCCGTCCGAGCAGGTCGGCATCGCGAGGGGTGATCGACCGAACCGCGCGGACCGCGGTCGAGACCCAATGCCGGAAGCGAGCGTGGTCGAGCCCGCCAAGTCCGTCGATCACGTGGAGACCTTCCGCGAGCGTCCCGGCTGCGAGGCGCGTAAGGAGCTGGTCGAGCCGCGGATCGCGGACGATCCGTTCAACCAGTTCAGGCTCGATCGTGGTGTTCTGCTGACCAGTTCCCGCGTTCGCGAACCAGGCGTCAGTCGTCGCCGCGAGTAAACGGTCCCGGGTGGTCGTCGGCACCTTATCCCAGATCTTGCTCCTCCGCGGGTAAGTCGTCAGGTCTGCAAGCGGCGATGCGGAAAGGAGGTGGAGGAGTTCCACCGGCGGCCTGACACCATCGATCTGCTCGTCGAGAAGCTGGTTGAACGCTTTCCGCGGGTCCTCAGGCCCCCGCCACGCTCCCATGTCAGCCTTGAGTGCTGCTAGCCAGATGCGCCGGTTAGGGGCGGTCGACATGTCCCGTGTTCCCAGGAGCGTCGGGTCCTTCGCCACCGCCTCGCCAGCGATCGTGAGCAACCGTGCGTCGGGAACGCTGTCCACCGCGTCGAGGATCTCGCCGGGCTTCGCGCGGCGCATCGCGAGCCGCATCGCGGTGACATCGGCACCCGGCTCCACGGCGCTCTGAGCGCTCGCCGCGTCCGTGGGCTTCATGCTCGCGCCGGCGGCGATGGCATGCAGCCGAAAGAGCTTATGCTTCGCTGCAGCAGCTATGATCGGCTTCGCGGTGGCGGTATCCAGGTCTGCAGGGGCCGCAGCCTCGAGCGCGTCCAGTCCCTTCCGGTCGCTCGCGATCAACGCGACGATCGGCGCGGAGACGCGGGGCTCGGACTTCGCCCAGCGCCAGAACCCAACGACAAACTGGCCACCCGTCGCAACGGCCGAGCGGTCCAGACCTCGCCTCGCGGCCTCGCGCCAGGGTAAAATGGCATCGTCGCCAATCAGCGCGTCGGCGACGATGGCCACTATGACGGCATCGTCTGAAGGAAGATAGTTGTTTTGTTCGAACCATAGCTCGAGCGCCTGCCAGACGACGACGCTCGTCTCGAGACCTGGGAGCGCGAGGTTGCGCAGCGTCAGGATCTCCGATGGCTGAGCCGTCGGGAGTACTTTGACGAGACGCTCGATGATTGCGCGTTTCTCGACCTGACCCTGCTTGGGATCCGGCGAGAGCCGCTCGATCAACCGGGCGGCGGAGACAAGCTGCGCGACGGTCTCGGGCGTCGCGGATGCGATGGCGTGCGCCTGCTCGAGCAGCTGGAGCTCCTGGAAATCGTCAAGGTTCGCGCCGATCCTGTCGCCGAACTCCCGCAGCTCGGCGCCGTCGGCCGAGCCGTCGATCATTCCAGCGGCCTGGGGCCGCTCGGCGCCGCTCCGGCCAACGATACGCTGCTGTTGCCACCGCCCGACGAGGGAGGCTGGCGTGCAGACGATCGTCGGCTCCGGCTTTTCCACCACGTCCTTCGGTCCGAAGCTCAGCCGGAAGTAGAGCTTGCGCCGTAGGGCGGGCCACAGGCATCCCCACAGCGCGACCATGAGCTTCTCGAAGCCGTCCGATCCGATGCGCACCACCGGGCCGGAGCCGCGGGTGACGAGCGCCTGCGCCGTGTCCGCAAGATCGGATGTCGCGGGCGGCATTCCCGGTACCGGAGTCACCTCAAGCGCCTCGACGGCTGCCGGTGCCGCGTCGAACGACGTGATAAGGTGCGCGAGCAGCGGGCGGAGGTCATCTAACGCGGCGATCTCATCCAGGTCGCAGATCAGCGCGTGGGTGACTACCATGCCCGACCGGCCAACCGACGGATCGCTGAACGTCCGAGCGACAACGTACCAGTCGCGAACGGGGAATCCCGACGTGACAGGCGACCAGTCGGCGCCTTGGGGCTCCGTGTCCGGCAGGTCTAGGCGCTGCGCCAGTTCGCCCGCGAGCTTGCGGTCGCCGCTCGCGTACCTGAGGGCGTGCCCAAGTCTGACGGTGCCGTAGATCGCTTGGTCAACGCGCATCCTCCGCTTCCCGTCCGCTCAGGCGCCAGCGTCGAGCAGGCGGTAGATAGGCAAGGCAAGGTCGCCGCTCTTCGTGCCGCTCGCCTCGACGACGTAGCCGAAGTGCTCGGGACCCTTACTGGCGTATTCCATGTCGCGAGTCGTGGGGCTGAGCGGGCGTTCGAGCGCGGAAAGGCCCATGATCAGCGGCTGCCGCCAGTTCGATTGCACGAACGCCGAGACGAGCGGCAGTCGCGCTTTCAGAGCCTCCGGAGGGGTCTGTGCGATCCCCGCCTCATCCCAGCAGGTGAGGAGCACGCCGAGGCGCGGGAGGCTGCGCGACCTGGACGTGGACCGATGGGAGAAGATGAGCATTTGGAGCAGCTCCACCAGCCTGGCCTGGTCGGAGGGATGGATCTCCCTGTTCTCGACCGAGACGCCCTTCAGACCGGCCAGTGGCTTGGAGAACATGTCGTCGCCGACACTCGTCTGCTGGAGCCGGATAAGCAGCAGCCACGCGTCGGCCTCGTCGATGCGCTTTTGCCAAGCGTCGGGGAGTCGCCGGTTCTCGATCACGGACTTGATCTGCTCGCCGCCATATTCAGGCCAGACCAGGTCGGCCTCGCGGCCGTTGGCATCAACTACCGGCCAGACGCTGTCGACGTTGACGGACCGTGCGGTGTGACCCGCGGCCCGTCCCTCATCGAGGCTCTCGAGCGCGGCCTCGAATGCCTCAAGGTTGGTGGCCGCGCCATTCATGCGCAGCGCTCCCGGGATCCGCATGAGGCGGCGGAGCAGCTGTGCCCCGTAGTGCGTCTTGCCGACGCCACTTTCGCCGACGAGGAGGATCGAGTTGGACGTCTGGCTCACGGCTTCCTATTCCCGTAGATGAACAGGGGGTCGTCGGATGTTGATGCCGGCGGCGGCAGCCGTACGCCGGGCCGTCTGACGCCAATCGCCCACTGGAGGAGCTCGACCAGCCCGGCGCCCTTATTCAGCAGCGGATCGCCGTCGGGCGCCCCAACCACGCTGACCGAGTGCTCGACCGCGTCGGACATCGCGTCGGTTACGGCACCGCGGACGGCCTCCTCCATCTCCGGAGAAATGTAGACGTCGGACTTGGTCCAGACGAGAGCGACGGGGCGGCCGTCTCGTTCCGCGCCAAGGCGCTTCGCGATGCGCTGCAGCGAGCCGCGCGCCGTGCCCATCGATTCGCCGGCGAGCGCATCGCGGTCGGCCACGATCATGAAGGCGTCGGCGTTATCCGACACCCAGCGCGCACCTGCCCCCTCGTCAGAATCCCTGTTGATAGCCCATCGCTGGAACCATTCGCCCGGCGCGTCCGTGAAGAGGTAGTCGATCGGCCGGTCGCCGTTCTCGTCGCGAAAGGTCACGTGCAGCAGTCCCGGCGCCCTTCCGCCGCGACTGGTCGTGTGGGCGGGAAAGCGCGGCGGCTGCCCCGGCGCCCACCGCATCGAACCCGCGACCGCCTCCCACCCGGAGAGCGTGTAGGATCCGGCGAACAGCTGGCCCTTGGTACCGGCCAGGCCTCGACCGAGCAGGAGGTACCATGCCGCGAGCAGGGTCGTCTTGCCAGCGTTCTGCGGCCCCACGACGCCGATGACGATGGGCTTGCCGCGCCCCGACACGAATCCTAGGTCCGCGAGGCCCAACGCGCTGCCGGACCACGGCATCAGCATCTCGCCCGAGAGGTCTTCGTCGGCTGTGTCGGTTACCTTGGCGCCATGCCAGATCGGGCACTTCGACAGGTTCGTGTGGCCAAGGTCGCAGCCGGTGTCGGGGACGAAGCACGTCGCCTGCGCGCACTTCTCCACGGGTCAGCCCTTCTTCGCGGAGCGACGCTTGGCAGGCGAGGCGTCTGTCGCCGCCTTCGAGGCCTGGAGCTCCCGGAAGAGCCATCCTGCCCACGCCACTGCGTCGAGCTCGGAACTGGCCGGGACGCCGGTGAGCCGCTGGAAGTCGTCCGCGTTCCGTGCGCCGGTGTGCGCAGGGTGGCCGATCAGGGCAAGCAGTGGCCCGCGCCCGTCCGGCGCCGCCGCGAGGTTACCGGCGGCGGCTCGGAGCGAGGCGAGTCCGTCGTGGTCCTGGGCCTCAGCGACGAGGTCCCTCACGGGCCGCCTCCCGCCATCCGCTGTACCCTTCAGGCGGAGGACCGTCTCGCCCAGGAACGCCGACACGCTCGCGGGCGAGAACAGCGGGACCGTTTCGAACAGGTCGAGCGCCATGAGCGCGGCGGCGACCGAGGGTGGGAGTTCACGGTAGCTCTTACCGGCCGAGGGCGAGTACAGCGCCTCGCGCCACCAGAGAAGATTGGTGCGCCGCTGGAGCCCGGCGGTGGCGGCGCTGATCAACTTTAGCGTGTCGTCAACGTAGCCGGAAACCGCTGTGGCCAACTTGCTGAAAGGCTCGGCCAAGTCCGGCTGGCTGACTTCAATCTCGGACACGGCGGCGTTGATCGCAGCGGCGATCGCCGTCCCGGACCGCTTCCCGAATTCATAGACCCACTGCTGTTGCTGTTGCGGGAAGTGCGGATTGCCACCTGTCGCGATGCCACCTTGCTGAGGGTGGTGATACGATGGGCCAGCGGCGGCGATCATTCCGTTCTGCAGGTCGGTCTGGGACGCCTCGCCGATCTTGACATCTGGTACGGTGAGGGTCGGTACAAGGTACTTCATAGGCTGGACAGAGATCGTCTCCGGCGTCGCCCACTCTTCTTCCGCCCGGGCATCGACGCGACGCTCGACCTGCTCGACGAGCCCGATCCAAATGTCGCGCTCGTTATCAACGGGCAAAAGCGGGAGCGCGTTGCGCGCCGACGCGATGAAGCACACGCCGACGCGGTCGTCCTCTGCGGCGGCATTGACCAGCGCGTCGAGCAGAATCGCGCGGATCACCGCGATCGGCGTCGCCGCGAAAGTGTTCCGGTAGGTTGTCCACCTGTTCTGGAGCGCCGCCAGCGCCTCTTGGACCACCGGATCGTCCTCGGGCGCATTAGGGTCGAACGCGATGAGGGAGTAGCTCAGCGCTTTTGCCGGGTTCTTTTTCAGCGCGTCGCCAAGGTCCTTTGCGGCCTGCGAGAGCTTCCCTAGCTTGGTATCATCCCCTCCTACGTCGATCAGCCCCTTGTTTAGGAACCCTTGAAGTGTGGCGTTGTCCACGCACTCATCCCCCTGTACCGATCTCACTTTCTTTTAGCGGACCGAGCGACCAAACCAATACGAAAATTATCTTCATTTCCAAACTAAAAGAGAGGAGCGACTCGTTCCGGGTCGCTTATTCGGATTAACGTCGTCTAGCATACTGCCAGCGTGGGCCGGTAGCGAAACGTCTACGGTGAAGTGACCAAATTAGTCGAGCATGAGCGAGTCAAGTCAACTCACAATCTATAGACTTGTTGAATCCGATATCACGAAATCATCTGAGCACGTGTTCGCGATCAATCACCCAATTGCCGACGGTCAAGCGTGACCTAGGTTAGCGACAGCTTTCGTCGGCGATCAATTGACAGCTGAACGGCCGCAATTGGGCGCGAACCTGACATCGACCCCTCGAGGTCAGACGTTGCGCGACATTGCGATGTCCGGCAATCGACCGTTTTCCGCACCTCGGCAAACAGGGTAGTCGTTTCGCTCCTTTTGCGCGAAAATATGGGGTCCCGATTCCGTGATCATTGACAAAATTGGGTTTTCACACTTAACCACCCTCCCCTGCGGACTTGACCTGACGCAATCGATGGCAGTTGTACCATTTGCCCAATAGCTCCCGTGGTTGGTAATCCAGCGGATGACCGGGTTTGGGGCCGCATGCGGACTGGCAGCTTCGAGGCTCGATTTTGAGAAGCGGACACTCCCGGCAGCCGCAGGCGTCGACGTGATCTGACCCGTTCCGGACCTTCTGTCACGCAAGGGCGTCTCCGAAGCCAGCGTTCAGCGGAACCGGAGATCCTGACCCTTTTAGCTTACCTTGAATATGTTCGCGCTGGGTACGGGACACGGTTTCACCTCAGCGTTCGGCTCTCGCCATCCGAATTGGCCAGCCTCGGTGTGATGCATTCGGAAAACTTTTTCTTTGCCTCTGACATCCCGTTCAGGTGGCGATCAGTCCGGAAGGGGCAGTTCGTAGGCCCCTAAACTATCGCACCAGGCGATATGAGACCTGCCGACTGAGCCGCCGCCATTATTGAGTTTGGTGAAGAGTTTTCGTTAAGTGCAATAACGACCCGAAAACGCGCGCGTGAAATGCTCAAATACGTCTCTCGCAACACCTGTTGCTCCAGCGCTGCTGCAAGTGGCGGGTTGTCTATTACACGGGGTGGTACTACGCCCTGTTCAAGGCCGACAAGCACGACCGCGTCAAACTCCTGTCCGCCTATGAATGCTGGGCGGCTAAGGACAACGAGTGGCTGGTCAGGGGTGATCTTCTCTCCGCGTTGTGTAATGACATGCAAAGGAAGTTGGGATTCCTGAAAGCTAGCCACCAGGTCGTTCCAATACCCTTCAGAATGACAAATGACAGCGATTTGACGAACGTTCCGGGAACGCAACTTCTGAACTGCCTTGACAATAAACCGGCCAAGGCTCCTCTGCTCGGGGTTCCTCACAATCAGCACAGGAGGACTGGCAAGCGCATGGCTAGAGTCTACGGTTGCTTTAGGGTTTCCTGTGAAGTCGGGGAACTCCGTGCCAAAAAGATCAGTGGTCTTTTGAATGATGAAAAAGGCGAACGAGATAATCTCCTTCGTAGACCTGTGATTTGAAGGAAGCTTTTCATTCTCGACATCTGAAATGCCTAGTGACGCTAGCCCGGCGGCAGACAGGCCAAAGGGCTCTTGAGCCTCGTCCAGGGCCAGGGCGATTGGAACGTGCCGCGTGGCACCCGTAGGAAGAAGTGAAAAAATTCTTCGCTCGTTTTCATTGAAAAGCTGGGCTTCATCGACGAGAACGATATCGAAGCCTTCGGAACGTCGCTTAAGTTCCCAGACTGGCGTTCTCAACCGACCAGCGAGTGAAAGAGCGATGTCGTCGGAGTCGAGCATCCCAAACTCCTCAAAAACCACCCTGTGATATGCTCGGAAACAGTCAAATACGACAGCGCGCTCGGCTGGTGTCAGAAGCCGGTGGAAACGGCTAAAAGGGACCTCTGCACCAACGTATCGCTCCTTCTCGTCCGTGAGGCCACGCCCTTTTATCACCGAGGATATCTCGGACATGGTCAGTACTGCAAACGCATTAAATAGTTCCTCTTGCTCCCAGACCTGCCGTAGCAGTGTACCGTCAGAGAAGAGTTGAGGCTGGGCGTCAAGTACCTCTCTCAGAGAATTCTTTATTTGCCCTAGCTGAAACAACTTTGTCTTCTGAGCGTCGCGATCAATGACCATGCGATCATCTATTTCGATCCTCTTTCGACCGTACTCGGATAGAGTCGTGACTACCAGTTGCCGGTCTACTCCGGTTAGGTACTCTTCACCGCCCAGTACTTTGAAACGGTCTGTGACCGACTGAGCCATCGCGGCGTTGTGTACGATGTAGGCTGCTTTGATAGCTCGGCTCGTTCGCTCAGCATCTCGGAGGTACCGCATTGCGAGTAGCTGCATCAGAAGTGTCTTACCCGATCCTGCAGGGCCTATTATCCGAACCGGATGGCCGTGAAGAACGTCACTTGCTAAGGCCCGACGCTGAGCTTCATTGAGTGCTCCGCTTGATATCCATTGCTCATAGTTCCAGTGAATCGTCTCATATGGGTTTACCGCAATGTCAGCAGATACTCCGTTGGTACTTACCGTTATCTCGCTGAGAAAATCCTGATCGACTTGAGCTGGTTGGACAGAAGCCCGAAGTTCATTAAACGCAGGGTCTTCCAAAGCAGGTCTTCTATTCTGCTTCTCCACGAGCGAATTGCACAATGTCACGAGAACTGCGATGCGGTTTATCTCAGACTCAATCCCACCCGTCAGCTCGTCAAAAGCATGTTCTGGCCCAATGCCGATGAGGCTTCTGGCGCTCAGGTCTTCGAATCCCGGCGATGCTTCATAATAGCAAATGGAATAATATCGCGCGTTCGAGCCTCGTCCGGCTAAGCAAGTATGCGAGCCATTGGCCTGAGTACGATGAATATAGTCTCCCTCAATGATGAGGCCCTGCAGACGCTGGCTTATCACATAGATGAATCTTTCGATCACCTGGGGAGCGATTTGCTCGTGGCGCGCGATAGACATCGGGCCGTTTAGTCGGAAAATTCCCCAACTCTCTCCTCCAGTATTAGAGAGATAGTCGGCATTCCAGACTGCTAGGATGCGATGGTCTTCACTAGCCGAGAGGCGCAGGGGACCGGCGTTAAAGTCGGCTTTTGAAAGTCCCGTCAGATCATTCTTAAGGAGGACGGTAGAGAGCGAGGACAGCGCAGTTGGGTGGGTTAGTAGCCACGAACAAGTCTCGCGTGTTAAACCAACATATTCCATCAGGCATCAACCTCGATTTCGAAGCGTCGTAAGGTGTCAGGGGAGAAGTCTGGCGAGCCCACTCTGTTATAGAGGCTAGAGAATCGGGTCAGGAGATCAGACAGAAAAGCAGGTCGCAACGATAGAAGCTTTATAGGATGGGCGCTGCTCAGAGCTGTTGTGAGATGCTCCGGAAAGCCGACTCGACGGATGCGATCTGGCCAACTGCCTGCTGGAGACTCCTGCGCAACTGTTAACACACTAACTGGCAGAGTGATCGGATAACGGAATAGTATAACAGAGTGCGCAGAAACACCGCTGAAGGTCACGTTTTGCTCATCGCAAGGGATAAAGTGCAAGGACGGAGAGTAGCTGTTGGAGATGATCCGCTGCTTTATCTTCGGCCACTCAGATCCGAATAGTTTCGAGAGGGAGTCTACGTTGACCTCGCCACCCGGATTGCTTCTCATAACACGTAATATCTCAAGCCCAGCCAGGGCGCGATCAACTGCGCCTCGTGCTTTTTCGCTCCGCTGTTTTTCTGACAGGAACATTCTTAGAGTTGCATCAGCGCCCAACAAGTCCTCTTCGGCTGGGGGAATGTACGTTTCAGCTGACCATATTGGGGTGACTTCGGCTCCGGTCGCCCTTAACGCACCGAGTAGCTTCTCGAGCACAGCCGGAAGAGCAGACCCCAGCGAGAAATAAGAGCGGATCGATACTATCGGCAGGTAGGTAACGGTTTCGGACTTATGCCAGCTGAGATCACAAGCCGGAGTGATGACAATCCCGCAGCAGCTCTCGCAGCCAAGTGAGCCGAATGTTGGAAGCCCGCGCCATATGTCACCACATTCGTGCGCGCTGTTAGGTAAGTAACTGTAGTAGCTTTGAGCGTTAATCCTGACTGTCGATAACATCCCGCTCCCCCACCTGTTGGAACGCTATGCCATGATCCTTCGGGAACAGGAAGAGAGGGATGACCACAATCTGCGTGGGCATCGGCGCGCAGCTGTCGCGAAATGCTGGGCCACCCATCGTACAGCGAGCATCTGGCTTAGGGGAACGGGTCATGAAGGCTCTGGGTCCGAGTCAGGCCGCAACGCAAAGGTCGGCTTTGGATAAGCGCCAGGAATGTCCGGAACTGTGTAGGGTTACGGATGCCGGCCAACAACGTGTTGGCTTGGCGACGGGCCGGCGTCCGAAAGCCTCCAGGGAAAGAACTCGCGGGATGGAGGCTCGGTTTCGGCGCTATGGGGATTTGACGGTTTCGCTTGGTCCGCGGTGGGTGCACTGATGCGCCTGACAGGTGGGACTGCTCAGGTTGACGGGCGCGCGCGGCCGGCCGAGGCGGCGCATGATGCGGTGTGGCGGTTGAAGAGCGGGCGATTTCGGTGCGGTTGGGCGGCGGCGCGTGAAGCCGTTCATCCGGGGACGATAAGGTCCCTCGGCAGAGATGATGCGCGGTGATGAGCGGGGCCCGGTCATGATGCTCGGGCTCCGCTTGTCGAGCTGCCGGACGGGGGTGCTCTGGCATCGCTGCCGCGCTCGAAGGTTTCGATGATGATCATGCGACCGCCGCAGCACGGACATGGCGGCCGCCAGTCGGTTGGGGCGGTCGCATCGGCGCTATTGGATCCGCCGCATTCGTCCTTGGGCTGGCGTGCGGCGAGCAGTTCGCGAGCGCGCGCGATGTTGGCCTTGCGGTTGGCGCTGGCAAGCAGCCCATGGTGGCGGATGCGGTGGAAGCGCTTGGGCAGGACATGGAGCAGGAAGCGGCGCATGAACTCGGCCGGCTCGAGCGTCATGGTCCGGTAGCGCTCCTCCCCGTTGCGGCGGTAGTCCTTGTATCGGAACGTCACGCTGGCCTCGTCGAGCGCGATCAGCCGGCTGTTGGCGATGGCGACGCGGTGGGTATAGCGCGACAGGTATGCCAGCACGGCCTCGGGTCCGGCGAAGGGTGGCTTGGCATAGACGAACCAGTTCTTCCGTCTGAGCGGTGCCAGGAAGGCAGCAAAAGCGCGGTGGTCGCAAAGGCCAGCATTGTCGCCGAAGAACCTCAGCCGGCCGGCGGCATGGGCATCAGTAAGCTTCGCCAGCAAGAGCCGCCGGAACAGTTTTGAGAGCACGCGCACGGGCAGGAGGAAGCCGGGCCGGCAGGACACCCAACGCTCACCATCGAGCGCGATGCCGCCGCCGGGCACGATCATATGGACATGCGGATGATGGGTCATTGCCGAGCCCCAGCTATGCAGCACGGCGGTGGTGCCGATGCGGGCGCCGAGATGTTTTGGATCGGCCGCGATGGTGAGCATCGCTTCCGAGGCGGCGCGAAACAACAGGTCGTAGATCACCGCCTTGTTGGGATAGGCGATATCGGCGATCTCGGCCGGCAGGGTGAAGACGACGTGGAAGTAGCCGACGGGCAGCAGCTCGGCCTCGCGCGCGGCAAGCCATTCCCTGGCCGCCGCGCCCTGGCATTTGGGGCAATGTCTGTCGCGACAACTATTAAAGGCGATCCGTCTGTGGCCGCAGTCCTCGCAGGCCTCGACATGACCGCCGAGGGCTGCGGTGCGGCAGGTCTCGATCGTCGACATCACCTTCAGCTGGCCGAGGCTCAAGTGGCCGGCCTGGGCTGCGCGCCAGGCGGCGCCGTGGCGAAGGAAGATGTCGGCGACCTCCAGGGACGGGCGGCGCACCGCCGCCGCGTCAGCCGTCCGGTCTCGTCTCCTCGTCTGCCTCTGCCTGCAGCGTGATCCGGTCGAGCGGGCTTATCACGGTGTGGATCGTCTTGGTGGCCACGTGGGCATAGAGCGCGGTGGTATTGAGCCGGGCATGTCCGAGCAGGACCTGGATGACGCGGATGTCGACGTCCTGCTCCAAAAGATGGGTGGCAAAGGAATGTCTCAGCGTGTGCGGCGTCACCCGCTTCTTGATCTCGGCGGCCTCGGCTGCGGCATGAACCGCGCGGTTCATCTGCCGCGTGGAGAGCGGCGTGATCGGGTTGCGGCCCGGAAACAGCCAGCCCCGCGGCAACATCACGCCGCGGCGTTTGCCCTCACGCCACCAGGTGCGCAGCAGGCCGAGCAGTTGCGGCGACAGCATGGCGTGGCGGTCCTTGCGGCCCTTGCCTTGTTCGACGCGGATCAGCATGCGTGTGCTATCGATGTCGGTCACCTTGAGCGCCACGATCTCCGACACCCGCAACCCGGCGCCGTAGGCCGTGCCGAGGGCGGCCTTGTACTTCGGACCCGGTGCGGCTTCGAGCAGCCGCGCCACCTCCTCGACGCTCAGCACCAGCGGCAGCTTGCGCGGCTCGTGGATGATCGTGAGAGGGCGGGAAAGATCGGGCCGGTCGAGCGTCACGGTGAAGAAGAAGCGCAGCGCCGAGACCGAGCTGTTGATGCCGGGCGGCCGCATGCCGGCTTGCGTCTGGTGCAGTTGGAAACGGCGAAGATCCTCAGTCGTTGCCGTGTCGGGCGAGCGCCCGATGAAGGCTGCAAACGCCTTCACGCAACGGATATAGTCACGGCGCGTATCCTCGGTGAAGCCGCGCATGGACATGTCTTCGATCATGCGCTCGCGAAGCGCGCTGCTGGATGGATGCGTAGGGACGGTCAAGCTGAAGGTTGACACTTCATGCTCGGAGGCCGATGGCCGTCCGTCACCCCTGATCGATCAAAGCCTCACCGACGCTGCCGACGAAGCACACACCCCAAAGCCCGCGCCCCTCCCGCGAGCGGGTTCGTTCTCTGGCGCAACTGCGACCTCCAGGTTGGCCGCTTGCAACATCCGCTTTCAGGCGGTGGCGAAGCTGACTTCAACGGCCGAAATAGGGCGGTGGGTTCAACCGGTCGCCGCAACACCTTTAATCTGAGAGGATTGGGAGGTGTCGCATGGTGCGGCGATGGCTGTGCCGTTTGAGCCGCTCGCCGCGTTTGTTGGCCAGCCCCTCCGTTCCTTTTATCAGCAGGTTATCTGCGGCGGCCTGGTGTTCCAGCTTAGCGATGGAAGTCGTCTCCTTCGAACCGTGGTTCCGATGGCCTTTCAATCAGCGCTTGCCGGGATCATGCTTGCCGCAGACCTGGTCAAGCATAGTGCGGGTTTTCCGATGAGTCCGACAACCAGCACTCGCGTGAATCTACTGCGCCCCCTTGGTTCTCACCTCCATGATCCGAAAGCCAAAGATTCCAGCGGCCGCTGCATCTGCAGCGATGAGGATTTCGTTGCCGCCTTACCGCGGACGGCGCGCTGTCAAGCAATCACCGATGTTTTCGACCACGATCGAGTGCCTGATGAGAGTGCGGGGCGGATACTATGACACGCTCGGCCCGCTGCTTGCCAATGTCAGGCCCAGAACCCACGACAGAGATCCTTGAGCGACGGCTCGCCGTTTAACGTTTTTTGTACTGTTATCTACGTTCGACCATATTCGTCGTCGAAGCGAACGATATCATCCTCGGCGAGATAATCGCCGCTCTGCACTTCAATGATCACCAGGTCAATTCTGCCTGGGTTTTCCAGCCGGTGTTTATGGCCGCAGGGGATGTAGGTCGATTCGTTTGTCGCCAGGAACAACTCCTGCTCGCCATTGACGATTTTGGCGGAGCCGCTGACCACGACCCAGTGCTCCGAACGATGATAGTGCATCTGCAGGCTCAACTGGCGACCGGGCTTCACCTCGATGCGTTTGATCTTGAAGCGCTCGCCTTCCTCCAGAACCGTATAGGTACCCCAGGGCCGGTGTACCGTGCTATGGACCAGATGAGCTTCATGTCCCGAAGCCTTGAGGCCCTCGAAGAGCTTCTTAACGTCCTGAACGCGGTCGCGGGATGTGACAAGCAAAGCGTCCGGGGAATCCACGATCACCAGATCGCTTACGCCCACCGTGCCGATGACGCGCTTGTCGGAGCTCACATAGGTGCCGGTCGTGTCGACCATGTGCACATCGCCGCGTATCCTGTTCCCGCTTTCGTCGGGGGCGATCAAATCGGCCATTGCGTTCCAAGATCCGATGTCGTTCCAATCCATGTGGCAGGGAATCACGGCAAGTCTGTTAGTCTTCTCCATGACAGCGTGGTCGAGCGAGATTCGCGGCGCGGAACCGAAATGCTCAGGCGCGAGTTCGATTTTGGCAAAGCCTTGGCATTGACTGGCGCGGCCGTTCTCGTAGCTGTCGGCGACCGCCTGGAGCACCTCGGGACAATGCAAAACCATCTCGTCGAGCATGGTTTGCGCACTGAAGCAGAAGATGCCGGCGTTCCAGAAGAAGCGTTGAGACGCGACATAGGCTTTGGCTGTATCCAGATCCGGTTTTTCAACGAAACGGACGACGTTCTCACCATCTGCTTCGATGTAGCCGAATGCTGTGTCCGGTCTGGTTGGGGTGATGCCCAATGTGGCGATCCGCCCGAGCTTGGCATGTTCCATGGCCAGGCCCATGGCGTCTAGAAACGCAGGCAGGTTGCTAATCAGGTGATCGGCCGGGAAGACGCACAGGATCGCGTCAGGGCCTTGCGTTGCCCTCGCATGGATCGCGGCTGCAGCCACGGCGGCGGCCGTATCCCGGCCTTCGGGCTCGAGCAGAAAGGTGCGTGGCAGGACCACGGAATCCAGCTCGTCAAATTCGTCCTTGGTCAGGAAGAGGTGTTCCCCGGATGTCACAGCGACGAGTTCCACGACACCTTCTATCGAAGCGGCGCGCAGCACAGTGTGCTGAATGAGAGAATATCCATCCGCTACTTTGAGGAAAGGTTTGGGGTGCGATTGCCTTGAGGCGGGCCATAGCCGCGATCCGGCTCCGCCGCTGATGATCACGGGAATCACTTTCATAACCAACCTCAATTTCGTCTCTGGAGTGATCGCCCGCGTTCTTTCGAGCGTCAGCGTCACGATCGCCGTCGCTCTGGCGTGTCTGCGGCCCCCGCGTAACAGCGAAGTTCTGGCGCGTTGCAGGCGGCGTCAGATGACGACGCTATCGGTAATGTACGACGCCTCCACTGGCGTCGGTGAGAAATGCGCATTCAATTATGCCTGTTGGTTGCGTCTGCCGAATTGCGCAGGTGGCGGGTCTTAACTGAGATCAGAGACTTGGCTGCCTTCTATCAAAGTCAAACGACTTGGCTCTTTCAGATCGAATTCAATTACCCGTGGTGCTAAAAGGCGTGCATATCGTGTAAAGGCGCTCGTCGGGGGAAACCGAATTACGGTATCGCAGCGCCCGAGAAGATACATCTCAACGAGGGCGGAAATTCCGCCGTCAATCCCGAGTGCTGCAGTGTGTAAGGGGCCACCTTGATTGGATCCGAAGTGCTTCGGGACAGTGAGCAGATCGGGAAACCTGGCCGACAGAAGATCCAGTATACGCGCGCTGTCCGTGCATAAGAACAGCCGCACAGGCCTAGGGTGCGGTAACGCCTTAGCCTTGTCAATTGCAGCGCACACTTGCCGAACGGCGAGCTCCGGATCGGCCCAGTAGGGCGCATGCTCCATGATGTCTTCACCGTTACCGTGCCGAACATGAATCCCGATGATGCTGTGCCCCTCAAAACATTCCTGATAAATGGCATCTATGCGGGCTTGAATTTCTGGCCGAGGCTGGACACTCTGGAACACCTGCCGCTCTGCATCCTCATCGCACCGCCACATCAGACAAGCGTCACACACTACTGTGTTCGCTTCGACATCGTGTTCGGCCTGAAAGAGCTCGCCCAACTCATCGCGCTCTTGGAAAATCTGCTCATCTGGCCGGTAAAGGCACTCGATCGCCGGCCTGTTCCACCACTCCGGGAAGAATGGACCAGGGAAGGAAACGTCGTTGATCCGGTCGTCGGAAATAGCCGGCACGCCAGCGATGTCATTGATCGGCTGGAAGAACACCGGAAACGCATTTGTGAAGGGTTGGTCGAGGTAGCAGGCCCCCCGCCAGTCGATGACTAGAGTTCGTCCCGACCGCTGCGCGTAGCGCCAAGCGGCCGCCAATGACCACAGACAATCACCGAACCCCGTACGCCTCCGAGAGACGACGAACCGGCGCTTTTCCAATCCACTAACATGCATTTTCGGAAATCTCGTTTCGGAGAGGAGGTTGCATCCGGCTTGGAATCCTTAGTCGACACTAGTAGACCCTGACGCCGGGCGCTTGGCAGAGGCCGGGCCGTAGGGCAGAAGAGCTCCCTCAGCACTGCCCACTTATCCCTCTCGCACAGCTTGAAGCCGATGCCCTCGCTTCCGGTTCAGCCTTCTCTAATGGGCTTCCGCGGCATATGTAAAATCTATTGAGTGGATGCCGGCCATCCATGTGTTGGATGCCATGATGAAGGGGCTCGGCTGACGCGGGCCCGGCCAATAGAGCCGAAACAGCCGGGAAACGCTGCGACACTGCCTGCCGAAGCAAATCATTCCGTCGACGCCAGACGCCAAGGGTGCAAGGCTGCATACAGCAACCGGTACCGGGCGAGATGAGGTCGACAGCTCGACGCGCCTGGAACCAGCTGATCGACAGAATCTGCAGTCTGCTCCCAAAGTTCTGCACGACCTGTGCCGGATGCTGTGGTGAGGGCTCGCGGCCACGAACTTTGTCCTCGCCCCGAACGGAAGCTCGGGACCTACGACTCCGGGCCGGCGATGCGCCCCGGCTGCTCGGTCAGACCATCCATTCTGTGGATGCACTTTATCCAAACAATCGATTTCACTGATCCAAACAATTCCCATTAGAAGACGCTGAAGCAAGAAAGAAGGGCGTCCTCACTCGCTGATAGATGAGCAAATCAGCTGCAAGGTGCTTGGAGTACAGTCGCTCGCGGCGTGAGCTGAGCGGCACTCTGACCGCATGTACGAATCCCAGTTAGCGGCGCAACTCTATTTTGCTGTGACTCCAAGCAAGAGCAGGTGTGCTCGGCTGGCAGACTGTCAATGACGAGCTTCGCGCCGCATCTGTCGAAGTGCTCCATAGGGCACGGGGCGGGCCGCACATTGTGTCGGCGTGGCGAGCCGGAGCCGAAACTTTAAACTTTAGATAGAGCAGGAATAGAATGGGCGATAGCAGAAAAGTTGCTCTTATTACGGGCATAACTGGACAGGATGGTGCCTATCTTGCCCGTCTTCTTCTCAAAAAAGGCTACATCGTTCATGGGATTAAGCGACGTTCCTCTTCCTTCAACACGGGTCGTATCGAAGACCTCTACCAAGACCCGCACGAATCCGATCCGCGCCTGATCTTGCATTACGGTGACCTCACTGATTCGACTAACCTCATCCGCGTGGTTCAGGAATCTCAGCCAGACGAAATTTACAACTTGGCTGCTCAGAGCCATGTGCAGGTGTCGTTCGAAACACCTGAATACACAGCAAACGCGGACGGTATCGGTACATTGCGACTTCTTGAGGCGATTCGCCTCCTCGGTCTGACGGACAAGACCCGCTTCTATCAAGCCTCGACTTCGGAGCTATACGGCCTCGTGCAGTCCGTACCGCAGAACGAAACGACGCCCTTTTATCCGCGCAGCCCTTACGCCGCCGCCAAGCTCTACGCCTACTGGATGGTCGTCAATTATCGCGAGGGCTATGGTATGCACGCTTCCAACGGCATTCTTTTTAATCACGAAAGCCCCCTTCGTGGCGAAACTTTTGTGACGCGCAAGATCAGCCGCGCTGCCGCTGCTATCTACCTGGGCAAGCAGGACAAGCTTTATCTCGGCAATCTCGATGCTCAACGCGATTGGGGCCATGCGCGTGAGTACGTGCGAGGTATGTGGATGATGATACAGCAGGATCAACCGGATGATTACGTGCTGGCTACGGGCAAAACGACTCCTGTCCGCCAATTCGTCGAGTGGGCTTTCGAAGATATCGGCGTCGAGATCGAATGGCGTGGCAAGGGTGTCGGCGAAAAGGGCTATGATGTAGCGAGCGGCAGATGCCTAGTCCAAGTGGACCCACGCTACTTCCGCCCCACGGAAGTCGATCTTCTCCTGGGTGACGCTACCAAGGCGAAGGAGAAGCTCGGCTGGGTGCATGAGACATCCGTGCGCGAGCTTGCTGCGGAAATGGTGCGCGAAGACCTGAAGGTCATGCAGACATCTGTAGTCATGAAGGAAGCGTAATGTATGATCTGAACGGAAAAACCGTGTGGGTCGCTGGCCACAAAGGTATGGTGGGCAGCGCTGTTGTACGCCGACTCGCGTCTGAAGACTGCAAAGTTGTGGCCGCCCCTCGGGGAGAGCTAGACCTCAAGCGACAGACCGAGGTTGAAAACTTCGTGGCAGTGATGAAACCGGACGCTATCATTATGGCGGCGGCAAAGGTAGGTGGTATTCTCGCGAACGCCACCTATCCGGTCGACTTTCTTTACGACAATCTGATGATCGAGGCCAATATCTTCGCGGCAGCCCACGAAAACAATGTCGACCGCGTCCTCTTCCTCGGCTCGTCTTGCATCTATCCGAAGATGGCACCACAGCCCATTCCTGAAAGCGCGCTTTTGACCGGGCCACTAGAGCGCACCAACGAATGCTACGCCGTCGCCAAGATCACCGGCATCAAAATGGCTCAAGCCTATCGCCAGCAATACGGCCGCGACTACATCTCCGCTATGCCGACGAATCTCTACGGGCCAGGCGACAATTATGACTTGCAGTCAAGCCACGTCATCCCAGCGCTGATCCGGAAAGCGCATGAAGCTAAGCTCATAAGTGATAAGCAAATCACCATCTGGGGCACGGGCACACCACGTCGGGAATTCATGCACGTCGACGACTGCGCCGACGCATTAGTCTTCCTTCTGAAGAACTACTCTGACCATGATCACGTCAATCTCGGCTGCGGACAGGACATCACGATCCTAGAGCTGACTAGAATGATCTGCCGTGTAGTCGGATTTACTGGGGAGATCGCGCATGATCACTCTAGACCTGACGGTACACCGCGAAAGCTGATGAGCGTCGACAAGCTGCGCACTTTGGGATGGGCAGCAAAGATCACTCTCATGGAAGGCATCGAGAGTGTCTATCATGCATTTCTAAACGGGAGCTACACCGAACGGCGGTAGATAAGAGGATTTGCTGCGTCTCAGGCCTGTACGCGCTTTCGGGACCCAGAGCTAATGTAGACTGAGACAATCACTCGATGGCGATAGCGCTCATGTGAGCCAGCCGCGAGGAGCCCCGCCGGACCCGGACCCCATCCGCTCCAACCTCGTCGCCGTGAAGGTCACGGTGCGCTGCCCACGCCGACGCCGACTGCGTCAATCCTCACAAGGGTAACCGTCGATAACCGAACGCGTCTACGGTAACCGAATGTACTTCTTGTTCTCGTCCGAGGGATCTGTCGATGGGCATTCCGGACGAGCCAAAGTTTGAGCATGTTACCTTCAAAACCCGGTTAGCAACGTCGGATTTGGTATGAAATTCGGAACAAGTGGATTACGGGGCCTGGCGACAGAATTGGCAGGAGCCGCCTCTGCCCTATATGCAACGGCATTCGCGACATTCCTGCTGGAATCCGGCCTGGCCAGAATTGGCGACGAGATACTCATAGGGCGCGACTTTCGCGCCTCGAGTCCGGCCATCGCCGCCGTCTGTGCGGCGGCACTGTCCGCGCTCGGCTTCATCGTAGTCGATTGCGGCGCAGTCCCCACCCCTGCCCTGGCACTGTATGCTCAGGCGCGTAAGAGTGGTTGTTTGATGATCACAGGCTCGCACATTCCGGCCGACCGTAATGGAATAAAATTCTATCGACCCGACGGTGAGATCGACAAGGATGATGAGCGGGAGATAACGCGCATCGCCTTGCAGCTGGAGAAGCGCGGATACGTCCTTGAAGGTGCTGTTGCACGTCGGCAGCACCGGGAGGCCGAATGCAAGGCCTTTTTCATGGCGCGCAATCGAAAGCTTATGGAGATTAATGCTCTAAAGGGCTTAACGGTGGGCGTATATCAGCACAGCACAGTCGCGCGCGATCTCTTGGTTGACATTCTCTCATATCACTGTGCGACGGTCGTAACCCTGGGACGTTCGGAAGGTTTCATTCCTGTCGACACTGAAGCGGTCTCTGACGAGACTGCTCAACAGTTCAAGCTCTGGGCCAAAGAGCATCGGCTTGATGCGGTCGTCTCGGCAGATGGCGATGGTGACCGCCCACTGGTAGCTGACGACCACGGAGACCCCCTTCGCGGTGATTTGTTAGGCCTGATTACGGCGAACTTCCTGCAAGCGAAGGCAGTCGTCACGCCGGTCACATCAAACTCTGGTATCGAGACCGCAGGTTCTTTTAAAGTCGTGCGTACCAAGGTTGGATCGCCATTTGTTATTGCTGCCATGCTCGATTTGGTTGCGTCGGGTCACGAGCGCGTGGTTGGTTTCGAAGCAAACGGTGGTTTGTTGACCGGCACGGACTTTGACCCGAACGGAACTAAACTGCCAGCGCTACCTACACGCGACAGTTTTCTCCCCATCCTCGCGGCACTTTCCCTTGTTAATACAAGTGGGCAGCCACTGTCGGAGATTGGCAGTTCCTTTCAATTGCCGGCGGCGGCGGCGGATCGCTTGGAAAATTTTTCCGTCGAAAGCAGCACTCGCCTCATGACATACCTTCGTACAGCGGAAACTAACATCGCCGCCTTCGTCGGGTCGATTGGAGTGGTAAGCAAGGTTAGCGATGTTGACGGACTTCGTATCACTCTCGCGGATAAGCGTGTCTTGCATTTGCGTCCATCCGGAAATGCCCCGGAAATGCGGTGCTACGTCGAAGCCGAAAATCGGGAGGACGCGGAGCTTTTGCTCCGGACTGGATTGGATCGAATTCGTAATTGGGCGCAAGGCTAAATAAAAGCCGCCTCCCTGCGTATTCCCAGGTGACCCTGGGGGTCGCACAAGCTACTCAAGCGCGATCAGAACGTCCACAGTGTCCCGGCCCTGTCCGCTTTGAAGCGAACCGGAACGCCCGTGGAAACAGCCGATCCGTACCAGCCACGGAGCATCCGGTCGCTCATGGTCAAGGCAGCGCCTTCCGGTAGCGAACAGCCGGTCCCGCACTGACCGCCTGCGCCGCATGTACGATGGCGTTGGTGTCCAGGCCGTGGTGACGGTATAGGTCCGCAATAGTCCCCGTCTGGCCGAACTGCTCGACCCCGAGCGCCTTCACGCGATGCCCGTTAACCCCACCGAGCCACGCGAGCGTCGCCGGGTGGCCGTCGATCACGGTGACGATGCCGCAGTCACGCGATAGCGGCGCGAGCAGCCGCTCGATATGACTCAGGGCGCCAATCGCGCCACGCTGCCGGGCACGTTCCGCCGCCTGCCAGCCCGCATTAAGCCGGTCCGCGGAGGTGATCGCGAGCAGCCCGACATCGCGCCGGTCCTCCGCCAGAAGACCCGTCGCGGCAATCGCCTCCGGCGCGACGACGCCTTGATAAGCAATGACGACACTCGCGTTGGGCCCAGGCGGACGCAGCCAATAGGCGCCATTGACGATGTCCCGCGCGAGCGCCGGGTTCATCTCGCGCAGCGGCTGCTCGAGCGGCCGGGTTGACAGGCGAAGATAGACCGATCCTCCGGTCTGATCACGCAGCCACGTCGTCTCATCCGGATCCCCCTCGCCATTACGTTGCATGTAATCGAAGGCAAAGCGCATGATCACGGACAGTTCGTCGACGAAGGCCGGTTCGAAGGCGCAAAGCCCATCCTGCGCCATGCCGATCAATGGGGTGCCGATCGACTGGTGTGCTCCGCCCTCGGGCGCTAGCGTCACGCCCGAGGGCGTTGCGACCAGCATGAAGCGCGCATCCTGATAGCAGGCGTAGTTTAGCTGGTCGGCCGATCGGTAGATGAAGGGATCATAGACTGTCCCGATCGGCAGCAGGCGCACGCCATTGATCGAGTGCGAGAGACCGAGTGCCCCGAGCATGATCATCAGGTTCGACTCGGCGATCCCGAGCTCGAGGTGCTGCCCCTTCGGCCCAAATTCCCAGGTAAAGGTCGACGGAATGCGTTCGGCCTTGAAGGTGTCCGCCATGGTCTCCCGGGCGAAAAGGCCGCGCCGGTTGACCCAGCCACCGAGATTGGTCGAGACCGTCACATCGGGCGAGGTGGTGACAATGCGGTCGGCAAGCAGACTGCGCTCGCGTGCGATGTCGTTCAGGATCTGGCCGAACCCCATCTGGGTCGAGAGCGGCTTGCCGGGCTGCCCCGGTGACGGAAGGGTTTCAGGCACCGGCACCGACGGCGCAGACAGCCTCCTATGCCCCTCACTGAAGAACGGCGCCTTTGCGAAGAAGGCGTCAAGTTCCGCTTCCGGCAAGGTGGCGGCCGCCCATTTGTCCCACTCCTCACCCCGCTTTACGCCCATTTGCAGGCGGTAGTCTTCCATCTGCGTGGGCGTCATCTGCCCCGCGTGGTTGTCCTTGTGTCCGGCAAGCGGCAGACCGTAGCCCTTGATGGTGTAACAGATGAAGCAGACGGGACGGTCATGCCTGGACGCCGCCTCGAAGGCTTCGAGGAGGCTCGGCATGTCATGCCCGCCAAGGTTCGTCATCAACGCCTGCAACTCGTCGTCGGAGCGGCGTTCGATCAGAGTGGTGACCGGCCCTTGGTCTCCGATCTCGTCGAGCAGCCGCTTGCGCCAGGCAGCACCCCCTTGGAAGGTCAGCGCCGAATAGAGCTGGTTCGGACAGCGCTCTATCCACTCGAGCAGCTTCTCGCCCCCCGGCTCGGCAAAGGCAGCCTCTTGCAGAGCGCCGTGGCGCAGGACCATCACGTCCCAGCCGAAGTTGCGAAAAATCTGCTCGAAACGCTGCCAGAGGCCCTCCCGGATCACGGCGTCGAGCGACTGGCGATTGTAGTCGACCACCCACCAGCAGTTCCTGAGCCCGTGCTTCCAGCCTTCGATCAGGGCCTCGTAGATGTTGCCCTCATCCATCTCGGCGTCGCCGATCAGGCTGACCATTCGGCCCTCGGCACGCTCCTTCATCCAGCCGTGACCCGAGACGTAGTCCTGCACCAGCGACGAGAACAGCGTCTGAGCAACGCCGAGACCCACCGACCCGGTCGAGAAGTCGACATCGTCGACATCCTTCGTCCGCGAAGGGTAGCTCTGCGCGCCCTTGTAGCCGCGGAAGTTCATGAGCTTTTCGTGGGTCTGGTTGCCCGCCAGATACTGAAGTGCATGGAAGATCGGCGCCGCATGGGGTTTGACCGCCACCCGATCCTGCGGGCGCAGGACCGAACCGTAGAGCGCGGTCATGATGGTACTCAGCGACGCGGACGAGGCCTGATGCCCCCCGACCTTGATCTCATCGCCCTCGCGGACGTGGTTGGCGTGGTGGATCGTCCAGGCTGCGAGCCAGGAGACGCAGCGCTCGATCTCGTTCAGATATTCCAGTTTCCTCGTCATTCAGTTTCCCGCAAATCAGCTGCCGGTCTCACAGGACCCCCGCCCAAATGGTCAAAGATCGAGTTTCAACACACCTGTCGCGCGCGACACACAGGGGATGAAGCGGTGGCCGCGTGCCTCCTTGGACAGGACGGCATCCCGATGGATCGGCTGTCCCGCCAGCATTGCGCATTCGCAGGTCCCGCACACCCCGTTCTCACACGAGGCCATCAACGGCACACCGGCCGCACGCAAGGCGGCCAGTGCCGTGGTCTCAGCCGAAACCTCAACCACCCTGCCCTCAGCCAGTTCTATGACGAACGGTTCCGGTGGCGCGCCATCAAACTCGGGAGGCTGGAAAGTTTCGAAATGAACAGTACCCTCGGGCCAGTGTTGAGCCGCGCGCCCCACAACCGCCATGAAGCCAGGCGGTCCGCAGTAGTATGTCTGCGCGTCGTCCGAACGGTTCGCCAGCAGCGCGGCGATGTTCTGCCGGGTCTGAGGCTCGTCGTCGAAATGGATCCGCACATTGCCGCCAGGAAGATCGCTCCCGATCGCCGCCAAGAGTGGCGTGAGCGCCCGGCTGCGGGTGAAATAGTGCAACTCGAAGGGCTTGGCCTGCCGGGTGAGCGCGCGCGCCATGGCCAGAATCGGGGTGATCCCGATTCCCCCTGCCAGCAGCAAAGTCGGCCCCTCGCCTGGCTTGAGCGCAAAATGGTTGCGTGGCGCGGAGACAGGCAGTGTGGAGCCGACGGCAATGGTTTCGTGGATCCACGCCGAGCCGCCACGGCCGTCATTCTCGCGCTTCACCGCGATGGTGTAGCGGCCAAGCTCGGTCGGATCGCCGCAAAGTGAATACTGACGCACCTTCCCTTCAGGCAGATGGACGTCGACGTGAGAACCCGCTTCGAACGCCGGCAGCACAGGTTTACGTGGGTGTTTCAGGTCGATGACCAGCACGTCGCCCGGCTCCTTGCGGGCGGCGGTCACGGTCAGCTTCATGATGATGCGCGGCGAGGCCATGGCGTTTCACTCGTCGATGGGCAAGATCAGATCACCGGGGCGGATCACGCCCCCGACCTCGATTGTGCAGTTCAGGCCGGAGCGGTTCAGAAGCCCCTCGTAGAGACCCGGAAGCCCGAGCAACTCCTCGATATACTTGCACGGCACATTCATCCGGGCGCCCCTGAGAATCGTTTCCCCGACCCGGAAGCGTTTGCCGACAAGATGGCTAAGCGGAACGCCTCGTGTCGTCAGATTGCGCCGGTGATCTTCGGGTGCGAGCTTGGCCTTGAAGCCCGGAATTCTGGGTTCGCCCTGCGCGATGGCGTCCAAGACTTCAGCTTCGATCAGCGTCACTTCGCGAACGTCAGGACGCGCGGAATAGGTCCCCGTCCCCAGGTAGTAGCGGTCTCCGACAACGCCTTGGCCGGCAATAAGCTGCGCCTGCGCCAGTTCCTCCATTTCATAGGAGGCGGCAGGCGCGATGTGGACGTGAAGCAGCTTTCCTCGCCAGGTCATCATCGCTCTCGGAAATTCGTCTCGTGGAAACCTGCTGCAAAACTGGCCTGATCAACAGCGCCAGTTGCATGGCATTTTCCCGGTCCAGTTGGCTGTTTGGAAAGAAATACGGGGGGCCCTCGGACCGTTTTCAGCGCCAGCTTTCGGCGTCGCCCCGGCTCAGTTGTTCCGCGCCGGCATCGCGTCTTGCACCTGCTTGACAACCTCTCGCAGGACCTCAACGCCCTTCCCGATCTGCCGAATGCTCAAGGCGGCATAGCCCATGACAAGTCCGACGCGATCGGTGCGGCCTTCGTCCGATGGCCGCTCGTAGAGCGGCGAGATCAGGTGTAGCCCCAGGCCAGCGTCGCGGGCGGATTCGACCAAGGCCGTTTCCCGCGATCGTGGCAGGTCATTGAACCAAACCGCGACGTGCAGTCCCGCATCTGCTCCCTGGATAGTGATGCGATCCCCGAAGCTGTGCTGCAAGGCACCCAACAACGTTTCCCGACGCTCGCCGTTCAGCCTGCGCACACGGCGCACATGGCTTTCGTAGCCGCCGCTCTCGATCAACGATGCCAGCGCTTCCTGTTCAGCGACCGGCGAATGCCGGTCTGCGAATTGTTTGGCGGTTGCGAAGACCTCCTGCAATTCGGGCGGGACGACGAGGTAGCCGATGCGCAGCATCGGCGAGAGCGTTTTGGAGATCGTGCCGAGGTAGATGACAGCCCCGTGGTCCTCGAGACTGTGCAGCGGAGGGACCGGATTGATGTCGTAGCGATATTCGCTGTCGTAGTCGTCCTCGATCACATAGGCGTTGTTGTGCCGCGCCCATTTCAGAAGCTGATGGCGGCGCGCGATCGGCATGACGCCGCCCAGCGGAAACTGATGCGATGGCGTCACATAAGCCAGTCGTGCTCCGATCCCCGCCAGCAACTCGGTCCTCATCCCGTCTTCGTCGACGATGACCGGGATGGGTGAGGCACCCGTACTGGCAAAGACCTGACGCGCCATCCTGTAGCACGGATCCTCGATGACGAAACGGTCGGCGGGATCGAGAAGCAGGCGCGCGCACAGATCAAGGCCCTGCTGCGAACCGTTCACAACTATGATCTGGTCGAGGTCGCAGCTCAGGGTCCGGGCGCGCCAGAGATAGCCCTGAAGCGCCTGGCGAAGCCGGCGCGAGCCGCGAGGATCGTCATAGGCAAGACGCAGCGGGCGCTGCCCCATCGCCTCGTTCATCGCGCGTTTCCAGACCAATGAAGGGAAATCCGACGGCGCGAGGTCGCCATAGCGGAACTCGACCTTCAGCCCAGTCGGCAGATAATCTGGCCAGGGTGACGTCGCGCGCAGCCGCTCGCCATATGCGGACAGGTGGATTGGGCCGACCCGTTGCGCGTGAGTGCGCCCCGTCCCATGGCCCATCAACGAAGACGCAACGCGAGGTCGTGCGCCTTGACGGACTTCGATGAAACCCTCCGCAGCCAGTTGTTCATAGGCGACCGTCACCGTGGTTCGCGAAACGCCGAGGTCATTTGCCAGGGCCCGGGAGGATGGCAACTGACTGCCGGTTTCGTAGACGCCGCCGAGGATTTGCTCGCGAAGGGCTTCGTATATCTGGCGTGCACCCATCGCGTGCGAGCGCGCTGCAGACCCGGCACTTGAAGACTGGACCATCTCTTTCATCGCCAACTGGATATTTCACATTGGCCAGGTTGCCGTCAATCTTTCGGAACCCCAAGAGAGATCGCAGAGGCCGAATGACCAGCTCCCATCAATCCGAAACCGATGCTCCCACGGGGTCGCTCAACCGCACCAGCCCCGGATTTGCCACCCGGGCGATCCATCATGGCTACGATCCGGCCGGCTTTTCCAATGCCGTCCAGCCGCCAGTGTTCCTGACGTCAACCTATGGGTTCGAAAGCGTGGCAGCAAACGATGCCGCCGCCGCCCTTGGTGGAAGGCTCTATGCGCGCGAATACAATCCCACGACCGAGATCCTCGAGCAGCGGCTCGCCAATCTGGAAGGAGCCGAGGCGGGGCTGGTTGTTGCCTCGGGGATGGCGGCCTTCGGCACTCTGATCCTGTCGCTCCTGTCCCAGGGCGATGAACTCATCGTCCACAAGACGCTTTATGCGAACACGCTTGCCATGGTCGAACAGGCGGTCCCCCGCTTCGGCATCAAGGTCGTCGCGGTCGATCTGTCAAATCCCCACAATCTCGATGCTGCGATCACCGAGCGGACGCGGCTGGTTTTCTTCGAGACGCCGGTGAATCCGCTGAGCCGCATCCTCGACATAGCGGCAATTGCCGAGCGCGCTCACGCGCGCGGTGTAAGGGTTGCAGTCGACAGCACCTTCGCCTCGCCCGCGCTCCAGCGACCGCTTGAGCACGGGGCGGACATCGTGCTCCATTCGATGACCAAGTACATCAATGGTCATGGCGATGCCCTTGGCGGGGCGCTTCTCGGCGACGCCCAAACGCTCCGTACGCTGCATGAAACGGGCCTGCGCTACATCACCGGCGCAGCGCTCTCGCCCATGTCAGCTTTCCTAATCCTGCGCGGTCTCAAGACGCTGACGCTGCGTATGGAACGGCACAGCGCCACAGCCCTTGCGGTGGCTCGGGCGCTGGAAGCGCACCCGGCGGTGGCATTTGTGAGTTATCCGTTCCTCGACTCGCACCCTGATCAGGTGACGGCGCGAAAACAGATGTCCAACGGATCGGGCATGTTGGCCTTTGGCCTCCACGCTGGATACGAAGGAGCGCGCCGGATGATGGACCGGCTCAACCTGATCATTCGCGCCGTCAGCCTCGGCGATGCCGACAGCCTCATCTATCATCCAGCAAGCCTCACCCGTGCTCGGCAGCCGATCCGCAAGGATGCCCATTTGGCCGATGGAGTCGGCGAGGATCTCATGCGTCTCTCGGTGGGGCTTGAAGACGCTGATGACCTGATCGCCGATCTGCGGCGGGCTTTGGACGTCTTGTAATGACCTGGCGTGCGGCCGCCTCTGCGCTCACACATAGATCTGGAGCCTTGCCATGGCATTCCTGAGCGGTCTTTCCGCGTTCCCCATCACCCCGACCAATCGTGACGGCCGCGTCGATAGCGTTGCCTTGCGCAGGCTGATTGCTCGGCTTGGCATTGCTCAGGTCGATTCCATCGGTCTTCTCGGCAGCACCGGCACATACATCTATCTGTCGCGCGAGCAACGGCGGCGGGCGCTCTCCGAGACCTTGGACCAAACGGCGGGGCAAATGCCGGTCGTGGTGGGTGTGGGCGCGCTGCGCACCGATGAAGCCGTGGGGCTCGCGCAAGACGCCAAGGCCCTTGGAGCAGCTGCGGGTTTGCTTGCCGCCGCCTCCTACACCCCGCTTACTGATGACGAGGTGTTCGATCATTTCTCCACTGTGGCGCGCGAAAGTGGCCTGCCGATCGTCGTCTACGACAATCCAGGAACGACGCATTTCCATTTCAGTCCACCCCTTGTCAGCCGCCTGGCAAAGGTGGCTGGGATTGTCGCCATCAAGAATCCGACAGACAAAAGCGATGCGATCAAGAACCACCTGACCGCCCAGAGGCGCACACTGCCGGAAGGGTTCTCGATTGGTTACAGCGGCGACTGGAACGCCGCCGAGGCCATGATCGCCGGCGCCGACACATGGTACAGCGTCCTCGCGGGCATCCTGCCCGAGGTCTGCATGACGATCGTCACAGCGGCGCAACAGGGCGATGCGGCCGAAGCGCGACGGATCAATGCCGCGCTGGTCCCGATCTGGAGCCTCTTCAAGGAGTTCTCGAGCCTTCGCGTCGTCTATGCACTCGCTGAATTGCTCGACGTTTGCAGTGCCGAACCCCCGCGTCCCATCCTGCCTCTGCCCCCAGCAGCGAAGCGCCAGATCGCCGCCGCGTTGAAAGGTTTGCCATCGAATGCCAGCCGGTGAACAGCAAACCCCGTTCGGCAAGTGAAAGGTATTTACCCGCTCATTTCGAGAACTTATCGAAAACAACGCACTCGGCGTGCTGATAGCCATGGCTGGAGCGGTCTCGACGCCAATCACACCCCCTTCGAACTCGACAATCGACTGCGGAGGTACAGACTGCGCAGGGCACTCCGCCCATGCCGCACCGTTCGCCTTCAAACTAGGAATCGGTGGTTTATCCATTGGAATGGCATCGAGCCGGCGCTTTACTTCCGGCCCGGTGCGCGCATTGAAGCCGGTGCCAATGCCGCCGGCGAACACCAGATTTCCGTCCTCGACATTCGCCAGAGCACGCTTCCCGACCGCCGTAACTGTTGCCGGGTTCGCAGCCGATGACGATGAACTCATCACTCAGCACGCATTTTGTCTCACCCATTCTTGGCGCCGGCCGGATCGATATGGACTGACACGCAGCTTGGAGACGATGCCCTCGAGGCCGAACTGGGAGACTTGCGCGAGAATGTCGCTGCCGCCGCTGATCTCGTCGCTCAGAACGATGCCGTTTGGCGGCGTCTCAGCAGGTTAACTAGCGCTTTGCGCCGATCGACAGTGGCCGATCGCGAAGACCCTCGCCGTCGATCTTGAGCAGGTCGAAGCCGGCAAGCACGGTCCTGACGTCTCCCGCCGCGGCCAAGAGCCCGCTGAAGACTGGGAATGCGCGACAAGCCTTCTGGTCAACGACGAACGCCTCACCGTCTATTATCGTGTCCGAGGCGCCGAGCTCGGCCACCGCCCGGGACGATAGCCGGGAACCTGAGGGTCCAGTCGTGGAGGTTGCGGGTCGAGGTAGGCCCCCATCGATAGTAGTCCCATTTCATTTCGTGTAGCCAATCAGGGCCCTGCCGGACGCGGCCGACCAGCGGTCGATGTTCGCGACGACCCGAATGTCCAGTCTCGTGTAACCCAGCCTAAAGCGGCCTGTCGGCCCAAAAATGACATTCAGTTGCCTCCAGCCTTTCGACACGACCCACTTCACGATCTCGTAACTCGCCAACCTAGGGCTTGTTGCTTGAGCTGCGCGTTCCTACGGTGTGGTCGCTAGGCCTCAGCAACAAGAGCTCGGTTGCCAGGCGGGCGGAGGCTCAACGAGATAGCCAGCTCAGGACAAGGAGAGCAAGCAATGGTCGCTTTTACCCTCAATGGCGAGGCGCGAACACTCGACGTCGATCCAGAGATGCCGCTGCTCTGGGCGGTCCGTGACGTCATCGGACTCACGGGAACGAAATTCGGTTGCGGGCTTGCCCAGTGCGGCGCTTGCACGGTTCACGTTAACGGCATGCCGACGCGCTCGTGCCAGACCGCAGTCGGCGACATCGAAGGAGCCTCGATCACCACCATTGAGGGTGTGTCGGGCAAGATAGGCGAAACGGTCCAGGCCGTGTGGGCCGAGTTCGACGTACCTCAATGCGGCTATTGCCAGTCTGGCCAGATCATGTCGGCCGTGGCCCTCCTTACAGAAACGCCTAAGCCGACGGACGATGATATTGATTCGGCGATGAGCGGCAACCTCTGCCGCTGCGCCACCTATCATCGCATCCGCGCGGCCATCCACGAGACCGCCAACCGGCTGGAGACTTGAGGCATGTCGCAGTTTCTCTCGAAGCATACTGCCGTGCGGCCCACGCGCCGGTGGTTCCTCGTCGGCGCGGGCGTCACCACCGGCGGCCTCGCAGTGGGCTACCGGCCAGTGCTGGCCGCGCCCGACATCGCACAAACGACCCCTGCAAAGGTTCAGGCGAACCCCTTCCAGACCTATGTCGAGATCACAAAGGAGAACCGAATCATCATCCACTCCTCGCAGTTCGAGATGGGACAAGGCTCCTATTTCGGCATCGCCACCCTGGTTATGGAAGAGCTCGACGGCGACTGGGCGCAGGTGGACGTGGTCGGCGGATATGGCAATACCGCGTTCTACGGCAATCTCGCCTGGGGCGGGGCCGCACAGGCAACTGGGGGCTCCACGTCGATGGGCTCGTCGTGGGAACGCTACCGCAAGGCGGGTGCTGCCGCACGGGCCTTGCTGGTGGCGGCCGCGGCGCAGCGGTGGGACGTGCCAGCCGGCGAGATCAAAGTCGCTTCCGGGGTCGTGTCGCACGCCTCAGGGATGCAGGCGCGCTACGGTGACCTGGCTGAAGCCGCAGCGGGAATGCCGGTTCCCGACGACGTGCCGCTAAAGCCGCGCGACAAGTGGGCCCAGATCGGATCGGACAGCCTCAAGCGCTACGATTCCGCCGGCAAGACCAACGGCGCGCAGACCTACACGATCGACCTCATGATGGAGGGACTCCAGACGGCCGTTATGATCCATCCGCCGAAGTTCGGCGCCGAGATCGAGAGCTTCGACGCAACCAAGGCCAAGGCACTCGACGGCATTGTCGATGTCGTCCAGACGCCGCGAGGCATTGCCGTGGTTGGCAGGGACACCTGGACGGCGCTGAAGGGCCGCGACCTCGTGGAGGTGACCTGGAACGAGGAGAAGGCCGAAGAGCGCGGCACGGCCGAGATCATGGCCGAATACAACAAGGCAGCAGACGATCTGGGCGCGGCCACCGCGCGCGACGACGGTAACACTCCCGCAGCGTTCGCCAGTGCTGAGAAAATCATCGAGGGGCACTACGAATTCCCCTATCTTGTCCATGCTTCGATCGAGCCACTCAACGCGGCCGCCCGAATCAACGAAGACGGCACCATCGACGTCTGGGGCGGACACCAGATGCCCGACCTTTATCAGGCGGCTGCCGCTCAGGTAGGCGGCACCACGCCGGACAAGGTGAGGCTGCACGTGATGAAGACCGGCGGCAGTTTCGGCCGCCGCGCGGTCTTGGATGCAGATGTCATTATCGAAGCTGTTTCCACAGCGCGTGCACTGGGACGCGGCAAGCCAGTGAAGGTGCAGTGGACCCGCGAGAATGACATGCGGGGTGGGCGGTACCGGCCGGCCTATGTGCACGCAGTCAAGGCGGGGCTCGACAAGAAAGGCAATGTCGTCGCTCTCCATGACCACATCGTGGGCCAATCGGTCTTGGGCGGTTCGACCTCTGCGGCGATGATCAAGAACGGCATCGATCCAACCTCCGTAGAGGGCGCCACCAACCTGCCCTATGCGATCCCGAACCTGAAGGTCCAGCTGACCACCACGGACGTGAACATCCCGGTGCTGTGGTGGCGTTCGGTAGGCTCCACCCACACCGCTTACGCGGTGGAAACCCTGATCGATGAGCTCGCCGCCGCTGCGAACCGTGATCCGGTCGACTTCCGCTTGTCAATGCTCGGTCACCATCCACGGCATGCCGCCGTGCTTAAAGTGGCTGCTGAGAAGGCAGGCTGGGACAAGCCTCTGCCGGAAGGCCGTTTCCGCGGCGTGGCCCTGCATGAAAGCCTCTCGACCTATGTCGCCGATGTGGTGGAGATCACCCTCAATGATGAAAATGGTTTCAAGGTCGACCGCGTCGTCTGCGCGGTAGATTGCGGCACCGCGATAAATCCTGACCAGATTCGCGCTCAGATGGAGGGCGGTATCGGATTCGGGCTAGGTGCTATCCTCCAGGAGGAGCTGACCCTGAAGGGCGGTGTCGTAGACCAAGAGAACTACGATACCTATACACCGCTCAGGATCGAGCAGATGCCGCGAGTCGAGGTGCACATTGTGCCGTCCGAGGAGCCGCCCACGGGAGTTGGTGAGCCAGGTGTGCCGCCGATCGGCCCGGCCGTCGCCAACGCGCTACGGGCGGCGACGGGCAAGACTATCCGCAAGCTGCCGATTATAAAGAACATGTCAGGAATGACACCATGAAACAGCCGCGATGAAGATCGCGCCGTTTTCGAACGCCTCCTGACAGGCGCTCATTTCCATTGGTCAAATTCCGGCGGCTGCCCGCTCCAATATCCGGTTTGGAGACGGCACCCCGTGTTCTGAACGACCACAGACGGGCCTTGGCGCCGGTTCCACTGAAGAACCGCTTTCGAGACGCAAATGCGTCCACTCCATGAAGAGCACAACCGTATAGCACCAGGAAGGCTAGCTACCTCCATCGCTTCGGAGACCCAGGAACCCTCAGAAAACCGAACCTCCCGAGCTCAGAGGCGCTCGTGATCACAATCGCGCTGGTGCGTGGATCATTGTTCAAGGGTTTGTCAATAGGCAGGCGAGATGGCCGATCGACATGATCTTCGCCCGATGCCCTACAAACACAATGCCAGCCGCTGTCACGGAGTCGCGAAGACGAAGGCAATGAGGGTCGACGCCGATACTCATCGTTTGGTTGACAGAGCGCTTGGAATGCCATGCGCTTCACATCGGAGTAGCCATCCGGGAAGCCTGAAGCGCTTTGAAAACGCATGTGCTGCGGCTGTTATTCATAGCGTGGATGACTTTGATCAAAACAATCGATTTCATCACTCTTCCGGAATCGTGCATGGACAAAAAAGAGCCTCACGCACCAATCACACGCTGCTCTATCGCGTGACGAAAGCTGCCTTAGGAACAATCCAAAGGAGAAAATCTTCGATGCGCCCTGACGTGCAGTGGAGGTCGTGCCGAGAAAGTGAGTTGCAACTGGCCGACAATGTCGGGCGGTGCGACCATGGTCGCTTCGGAGAATGAAATCGGGCCAGTTCACGGGGGCGGTACTGTTATTCGTCGACGGCCGCCCTTCCCAAGACAGGCGGCATCGCAAGTTGGTTCTGCCGATGAAAACAACATCGCCGGATACATGTCAGCAGCCGCTCAGGATTGGATGATCCAGCCAAGCTCTCGGCGTGATGGCACCGTAGGCGTCACAGTCGAAGCATCTCATTGATCGTTTATGAGGCTTTCTTCGATGCCGCTGATGCCTGACGGGCGGTCGCAGCTGCAGGCGACAACACGGCCTATTTAGTGGAAACAGTCGAGGTAAGCCAATTTGGCTTCCCGTTACTATCTGGAGAAAGAAATGCTGTGCCTAGGAATCAGCGGCGGACTTGACCAAGTCCATGAAAACCGATTCGAGCGTCCGAACGCCTTTATGCACGATGGCGCCGCGGTGCTCGTCCGAGACGGAAAGGTGATAGCCGCCGTAGAAGAGGAACGCCTCAATCGAATCAAGCACTCGAACAAGCTGCCAAGTGGTTCGATTCAATACTGTCTCTCGACGGCCGGGGTTCAGCTCAGCGACATCGATCGTGTCGCGGTCTACGCCAGCGAGCCCTATGCCAACGCCATGCTTGAAGGTATGTCCGCTTCCCAACCGGACATTCTCTCCACTCCGTTGGATGCTAAAATGTTGGTGCAGAACCTGTTAGCGCGTGAGTTCGGCACTAAGTTGGACAGTTCGCGTATTTCATTCGTAGGTCATCATCAGGCGCACGCCGTGAGCGCCTTTGCAATGTCGGGCTTCGAACAAAGTCTCATTCTAGCGATTGATGGCTGTGGTGATTTCCTGTCGGGCCTTGTGGCGATAGGGTCTGGCACAGAAATTACGCAAATCGAGGCTTTCCCGGAGGACAATTCTCTTGGGCTGTTTTATCTCGAGACGATCCGCTGTCTCGGCTACGGCATGTTCGACGAGTATAAGGTAATGGGACTCGCGCCCTATGGCGACCCCGCTCCCTATCGCGAGCTCTTCGAGCAGTTCTACGAGCTCTCCGCCAACGGTGGCTACCGTGTTCACCTCGACCGCATCGGTCCGGCGTTGCTCCGCAACATCGAGATCAGGCGAAAGGGAATGCCTTTCACCCAGCAGCATCGAGATGTGAGTGCGTCACTGCAGGAAGCGCTTGAGCGGATCGTGTTCCACATTCTCCGGCACCACCGTGAGGCCACCGGCATGAAGCGGTTGTGTCTGGCGGGAGGGGTAGCCCACAACTGCACGATGAACGGCAAGCTGCTGTATTCAGGGCTTTTCGAAGACATCTTCGTGCAACCCGCGTCTCACGACGCTGGCTGCGCATTGGGAGCTGCGCTGATAGTCTCTAACGAGATGGGCCGCCCCGCGCCGCGTGAGCGACTGCAGGAGGTCTATTGGGGTCCTGATCTCGGGAGCGACCGCGCCGTGGAACAGGAACTGAATGCATGGTCCGGACATCTCGAGGTTGAGCGCTCTTATGACGTAGCGAGCAGTGCAGCCCACTGGATCACCAACGGCGCCGTGATCGGCTGGGTGCAGGGTCGTTCGGAGTTTGGGCCACGTGCGCTGGGCAACCGCAGCATTCTTGCCGACCCTCGGCCCGCTGCAAACAAGGACCGGATCAATGCCATGGTCAAGAAGCGCGAAGGCTATAGGCCTTTCGCACCATCTGTGCTGGAAGAGGATGCGAGCGAATTTTTCGACCTCCCGGACGGTAAACACGAATTTCCATTCATGAATTTCGTCGTTCGCGTGCGTGACTCAAAGCGCGCCTTGTTGGGTGCCATTACGCACGTCGACGGTACGGCTCGGCTGCAAACAGTATCGCGCGATGCCAACCCCGCTTACTGGGAGGTCATCAATGCGTTCAAGAAGCGGACAGGCACTCCAATTCTGCTCAATACGTCCTTTAACAACAATGCTGAACCGATCGTGGATACGGTTGCAGACGCGATTGCCACATTTTTGACGACAGAGCTGGATGGACTTGTGGTCGGGCCCTTCCTGGTAAAAAAACGGGCTGCAACGCTGCAGGATTGGACTGCGCTTTCGATTTCATTGCCTCCCTCAGTCTCCCTCCATCAAACCCGTGCTTACACAGCGCGAGATCATCAGGAGACTGTCTGCGAGATTATTCCGAACCACTCCAGCATTGACAGTGTGCGAATTTCAAACGACCTGTTTAATCTGCTGATGCGGATTGAGGGCGAAGCCGTGTTAAGCGATCACCTCAATATAATTGCGCCGGATCAGGCTGAGCATGAAGCTCTGATGGAGGACCTGCGAAGACTGTGGGAGCAGCGCCTGGTTCGGCTGCATCCCTCACAAGCTGCTCGGATGGATCATGGGTCCGATCAAACGCCGGACCAGCCTAATAGGCTATCAATGTGATAGAGATGCCGCTCAAGCTCGGCCTCAATAGTGTTCATCGACCCCGCCTGCGAGCTCACCGCTGTGATTAGGGGGGTCGAGGTCGCCCTGGTCAGTATGCTTAGGAATGCTGAATGGGTCGTGTGCTTGCTGTGAGTTTTCGGGAGGTTGTCCATTCAGACCGAACCGGGGAGACTGGGTTGGAAAGGCGGGTCTGGCCTCGATATTGACCGGACTTCTGTGTCGAGAGGTCCAGCCCGCAGAACTTTAAAAACTGGCGATGATGACCTAAGCGGCGAGGATCGCCGACTTCGGCAATGACGGTCAATGCCTTGATCGGTCCGATGCCCGGGATTTGTCGCAGGAGCTGATAATCCTGGCTGTGCCGCAGCAGATCGTCGGCCTGTGCTTCGATCTCATTGCGTTGCCGGATCAGGCTGCGTGCTTCGTCAATGACCATCCGGAACATGCGAACGGCAGGCGCATCAAGTGGCAGCGGCAATCCGATCGATGGGCGCGCCGTCTCGAACATCCATCAGAATCTCGTCTTGCTGACCTTGCGGCCGACGACATCCCAAGCTGCTGCCACAAACTCCTCCTTCGTCAGCGCCGTGATGCTTGCTGGGGTCGAAAAGGCATCGAGGAAGGCAAAGAACCGATCGCTGCGGCTGTTCCCCCGGAAGTCGATCGATCTCGGGAAAATACAGCGGCAGGTAGTTGTCAGGATGCGGTGCTGGATCTCGGTCTAGGCCCTGGCGATCGCTTCATGTGTCTTCGACAGTTCCTGCACGTCGTTGATGCCGGCTCGCAGCGGATCATGGTAGACCTGCGTCGCCTGGATCCTGAGCATGTGTAGGATCACCTGGGCATCGATCTTCTTGCCGAATATGACGCCGAAGGCGTTAAGAAGCCCAGGCATCTGTTCTCGATTTTGCCTACTAGGCTGACGAGAAGGTCGCGTGCCGACAGCAGCACCCGCACGACACAGGTGCCGTGGCTCTTGGTGCGAACCTGCTTAAACCATCCGGCCGTCCGATCTGGCAAGGCCCGCCGCTCGTGGGGGCCCGATTTGTCCGGCATCATCGAGAGGGCGGCGCTTGACACGATCGGAAGTCCGCGCTTCGTTAACTCGTTCCAGAGCCAGACCGCAAGCGGTCACGGCTCCATGCCGATCCGCTCCGTCTCCGCAGTTCCACAGTCCCGCCCGCATCTCCCGGTCGGGCCCGGGTAGCCATTGCGCTGCAAGGCGGGTCTGATCGCTACGGCGGCGCCCGCCACCATCTCCATCATCGGTTCGGCGACATAGCCAATCATCTCCCGTAAGAGAAGTGCTTTCAGGCAAGTTCCGCAGGTTCAAGGAGATCGTTGACGGCGCCGCCACTTGGGAGCTGCGTCGAGTGCATGGTCGAGCTTGCCGCCCAAGGTACGTGGCTTCGAAACGCGTGGAATGCGCCTCATTCAAGACCGGTAGCGGATGGTCGCCGACATACAACGGGGCGCAGGCGACTGAAACGAACCCGTCGGCCGCTACGGAGCAATCCTGCCGCCTGACCAGGCGCGTGGGAAAGTATCACAACGGTGACCACAGCGTCGCTTGAGGCCGTCAAAAGCTATTGCCGTGCGTCAAGGCGGGCTAGGTGACCCGTCGGAAGCCGGCACCAGCGGCTTTGTCGGGACAAGACACATGCTATTGGGATTTGGCCGCCGCAGCCGCGAGCATCGCTTCTCCCATCGCAATGGCCCCTTGGGCACGCAGCATTTCACCAGGGTTCTGAATGTCGCGCACCTCTTTGTTCTGGCTGAGTTTTGATTTTCCAACCAGGCCGGTGATCTCGATCTCCAGGGCGACGATTGCCTTGACCATCGTGTCGATGAAGTCCCTCGGCGCGTCGCCCATCTTCCATGGGACCGGCTGGGAGGTTTCTTGCATATGAGTGAGCTTCGCCACGTTGCGGCGCACATACCGCTCATCATCCCGGACAGTGATGCGTCCGTGGGCATGGACGACGAGATAGTTCCACGTCGGCACCTGCTTGTGGAATTCATGCTTGCTTGGATACCAGTTCGGCGAGATGTAAGCGTCGGCCGCACGGAAGATTACGAGAACCTCATCGCCATTGGCGACTTCCTCCCAGACTGGATTCTTGCGGGCAACATGGCAATTGAGGACGCCCTTGTCTCCCTTCGAGCGGTCGAGCTCAAAGGGGACGTGGTTCGCGTCGAGGATGCCTTTGCTGTGGGTGACCAGGATACCGAGCGGGTGTCTCTCGATAAGCTCGAACAGGGCGTTCTGATCGGGGACGGCAAAATGTGGCGGAACGTACAACGCTAAATCTCCTGTCGTGAATGGCGGCTGTTAGTGATCGGCGAAATCTTACGGAACGGGCCCCTGAATCTTCGCTGCCGTCGACGAGTGCCCCGGATCTCGATGTCCACTACGCTCAAGCACCGCCATCGTGAAGTGGGCGGGCACATCAGATGCCGCCGCATATGAGTGCGGTTGGTCAGTGACAAGCCGCGCACTCTCGCCTTCGCTTAATATTACCACATGGGCACCTACCACAACGCTCAGGGCACCCTGACTGACCGAGATCAGCTCGCGCGTATCCGGACTATGAGCGTCCGCGGAAAACACGTCGCCCGGCATAATGACCCAGCTCCACAATTCGAACATCGTGCGCCCCGAGGTCGATGAATGAAGTTGTGCAAAGCTTCCCTTGGCGCTTGTCCAAAGTGTCCTTGTCTCTGTCCGCTCAATAGGAAGGCGAACTGTGGAAGCCTCGTCATTCAGCAAATCGGCCACGGAGAGCGAAAACGCCGCCGCCAGTCGGCAAAGTATGCCGATACTAGGGTTCGCCTTGCCTTGCTCCAGCGAGACGACGGTTCCTTTGGACAAGCCGCTCAGTTTTGCCAGTCGATCCAGGGTCAGATTTTGGTCGCGCCTCAAGTCTCGGATTCGAACCGCTATAGCTTTGCCAAGCACCTGCTCGGAACCCATCGCTGTCGTAACATCGGTCATTATATTGACTTAGGACCTCGGCTCACCTATTGTGGTCAGTATAATGACCAGGCCGAAATTGCAACTGCCCGTTAGGAAGGAAATGACCGATGCGTTTTGAGACGAAGGCGATCCACTGCGGCCGAGGGGTCGACGAGTCCACGGGGGCCGTATCCATGCCGCTGCACACCAGCACGACGTTCGAACGCGGGGTCAACGGGTCATTTCCGTCCGGCTTCGAATACACAAGGGATGGAAATCCTACACGCAATGCGTTCGAGGCGGCCATGGCGATGCTTGAGGGAGGGGAAGACGGCATCGCCTTCGCTTCGGGCATGGCCGCAATCGCTGCAGTTTTCGAGAGCCATCCGTCGGCGGGTCGGATCGTTCTGCCGGATGACATGTATTTCGGCATTCGTTCGCTGATCGAAGAGACCGACATTGGGTCTCGCTTCGACTTTGCCCCAGTCGACATGCGCGATTTGGACGCTTTGCGCGCCGCGGTGACATCGAAGCGGACTGGCCTCGTCTGGATCGAGACGCCGTCAAACCCGATGATCCGCGTTGTCGACATTGCGGCCATCTGCGCAATCGCGCACGAGGCCGGTGCCTTGGCGGTGGTGGACAACACCTGGGCCACCCCAGTGCTTCAACTGCCACTCGAAATCGGGGCAGACGCGGTAATGCACTCGGCGACAAAGTACATTGGCGGCCACTCGGATTTGATGGCCGGAGTAGTCATTGTCCCAAACGCGTCACCCCTCGGTCGCCCATTGCGGATGGTCCAGAAACACAAGGGCAGCGTTGCAGCGCCCTTCGACTGTTGGCTGGCGTTGCGGGGCCTGCAGACATTGCCGGTCCGCATGCGCGCCCATTGCGAAGGCGCCCAGAAAGTGGCCGAGGCCCTGGCGTCTCATCCGCGCGTCGAAAAAGTGCTCTTTCCTGGTCTGCAAACTGATCCGGGACACGATCTTGCTACGCGGCAAATGAGCCATTACGGAGCGATGCTATCCTTTATCGTCGAGGGCGGAGCCGATGCTGCAATGGCCGTGGCCGGCCGCCTGAAGATTGTTGTCCGGGCGACAAGCCTTGGCGGGACGCATTCTCTGATAGAGCATCGCGCATCCGTTGAAGGTGCGAAGTCCAAAGCGCCAGGCGGATTGCTGCGAATTTCTGTAGGGCTTGAACATCCTCAGGACATTATCGATGACCTGATGCAGGCCCTAGGCGAAACCTGCAAAGCGGGAGTCCAATGACGCGTGCAAGAACTCTGGCGCCGCTTTATGTGGCTGCTGGCGCAGCCGACGATCGGCAGAACAATGTTCCTGCTGAGCAGAACGCACGTCCTCTGGTGAACCGCTATCGCCGTGTCGCATCGTCTCGGGCGCGTGGTCGCATGGGTGATGAACGTCTTCGGGTTTCTGGACGATGGCCACGCGCTCGACCGGAAGCGGAAATACCCAGATTTGCCGTTGACCTACTGCTGCTCGACCTCGTCGGAGATCGCGTTCAACAGATGGGATGGATGTGCTGGCACTACGGCAGTTTGACAAGCCGGCCATCGGGGCGCTAGCACCGTCCAAAGCCAAGAGTCGCAGGGCAGAACCGACCGCACCAAGCGGGCTGCGGGACCCATCAGCTAACGGCCAGGTTGGTACCTCAACGCGCATCAGCACCGTGGATGCGACATTGTCCTTGTTGCGAGCGCGATCTCGGAACTTCGTTGTGACGCAGTCTGTGCAGAGAGCGCACCGCTGGTAAGCAAAATGAGCGGAAGAACGACACCCAGTGGAGGTGAAGAAGTGATGCGGCGTCAAGATCCTCCGCGCTTTGCGGCAAACACACTGATCCCTCTTCACAACCCGGTCTTTCGTTCTATCTGGACAGCCACGCAGATATCCAGCCTTGGCTGGCTGGTGCAGAGCGTGGCTATAAGCTGGCTCATGGCCACGATTTCAGCCTCCGATCTGATGGTTGCGCTCGTACAGGCTGCATCGACACTGCCCGCGTTCTTCTTGTCGATCCTTGCTGGAGCCATTGCAGACAGCTTCAGCCGCCGTGGCGTGATGCTTGCCGGACACTGCCTGATCGCACTGGCATCCACGGCGCTGGCACTCTCTGTGGGACTGGGCTTTGCTAGTCCATGGCTAATCCTGGGACTGAGTTTCTTGGCCGGATGCGGCTTTGCCTTGAACGATCCAGCCTGGCACGCCTCGGTCGGCGATATCCTGGAAAAGCGCGACATACCCGCTGCAGTGACGCTGATGTCGGTGGGGTACAACGTGGTTCGCAGCATAGGACCGGCGCTGGGCGGTGTAATCTTAGCTTTGCTGGGCCCCCTTACGGCTTTCGCCCTCGCTGCGCTAAGTGACCTGGTCCCGTTGAGCGCTGTTCTGCGCTCACAATGGCAAGTTCGCTCTTCGCCTCTTCCGCGCGAGCGGATGACCACGGCCATTCATGATGGCATGCGATTCACGGCGATATCCTCAGAGATCAGAGTGGCGATCGTGCGTGCAACCCTGTTCGGGCTATCAAGCATCTCGATCCTTGCTTTGCTCCCCCTCCTGGTTCGCGACCAGCTGGCGGGAGGGCCAATTGTGTACGGCGTGCTATTGGCCGGCTTCGGCACAGGCGCCTTCATCGCCGGCATTGGCAGCAGCTACTTGAGACGCATCACGTCCCAGAACCGATTGATCACGCTCGCATCCGTTGCTTGCGCAACGTGCTGCCTTTTGATGGCCCTCACATCGTCGGTGGCTGTGGCGGCGATCGCGCTTGCAATCGGTGGCGCTGGCTGGGTTGTCACCTGGACCGGAACCGACGTGTGTGTGCAGTTGGCAAGCCCAAGGTGGGTCGTTGGTCGCACCCTGTCCATCTATTACGCCCTGACCTACGGCGGCATGGCAGCGGGTAGCTGGATCTGGGGTGCTGTCGCGCAGTACTATTCGCTGACGTGGGCTTTGGAAGGTGCTGCAGCGGCACTGTTGCTGGTCGCGGCTGTGGGAAAGCTATTGCCGGTGCGGCTATGGGAGGAATCGGATCAAGCGGCCGTCGACTTCAGGCCACCAGAACTGGCCCTCCCTTTGAAGCCCAGGAGCGGTCCGATCGTGATCAAGATGGAGTACTCGATACTCGAGGAGAGTATCGATGAATTTCTGAGCTGCATGCGCGAAAGGCGGCGCGTTCAGAGCCGCGCCGGTGCGCGGGACTGGACCCTCCAGCGCGACCTTCAGAAGTCGACGCTTTGGACCGAGACATTCCGCACGCCGACATGGACGGACTATCTTCGTCTAAACCATCGGCTAACGGTGAATGACAGGGAGGTAGGCGAGCGCCTTGCCGCTCTGCACATGGGTGATTCTCCGCCTCGCATCTCACTTTCCATCGAGCGGTCGACAAGCCCCGCCTCCGACAGCCAAGTCCAGCCTGTGCCTTTTGTATCGCGCCCGTGAGAAAACCAAGGCTTGTCTGGGCTTGGACACGGAACGAGCTACTCCTTAATGCAGAACACTGACTCTCCGCCAAATGAATGCTGCGAGCAAGCAGCAGGCGGAGGAACTCCGTCTGGGCTGAGTATGTGTTTCAACGCGGACAAATAAATTGTAGCCAGTTCACGAAACGCCGGGCCCGCTCCTCTGGCGTCCGATCGTCCAGGAAATCCCCTCGGCGCGCACCACGCCAGACACCTCCTTACCGATATGATGCTCAAGCACCGGCCGCCAAGGCACCAGCGTGAACTCGCGCGATTTCTCGATGACACCGTATTTTCCGCCGGCGAGCTCGACGCAGCGGCGCAGCGTTCCGTCTATTCGATTGCCATGCTGCGCTTCAGAATACGAGAGCCCGAGTTCGTCCGAGAGCTGACTGGCAACACGGTTCAGCTCTCGTTGGCGCAGCATTGAAAGCATGTTGGCGCGATAGATGACCCGATCCTGCGCATCATGGGCAAGACCTTGCGCGATCAGCCACTGCTGTCGGCGGGCCTGGACCTGACGTACTTCGCGACCGAAGCCAGAGTCGCGCAAGGACTCAGGGTGGGCTGATACCAGCTCCTGGTCGATCCAGGTGGCGCCGTCGAAGCCTACTTGGCTCTCCAGCGGCATTGATGAGAGCTTGTCAACGACAACAGGCTGGGCCCTCGCTCGCTGACGCTCGTAATCCGCGACGCGGTTGAGATGGTCGGGCGCGACTGTCCATGTGCCGTCCGGCTCGCGCTCGACGCCACCGGTCGCACGGCGGATCGCCTCCAGTCGCCGCACGTGCGTTTCGGCAAAGCGTTCGGTGGCCGAGTGGTCATGCTTGAGATGTATATCGATGCTGTAGCGCCCGTCGTTGACCGTGGCGATGCCGGCAATTGTGCGGTCGACTTTTCTTGGCCCGGTGTCCCTCGGCCTGACCCGCACTATGCAGCCCTCTGGTGTCGGTTGGGTGGCCTCGCCTTTGCCGATATCAAAATAGTGGCTTTTGCCGTCCACGCCGTCGACGACGAGGTAATGGCGGTCAGTCATTTCGTCGGCCAGCCCGCGCCCGACGACACGTCCGACCACGGTTTGAGCCGACCCGTCGCATCGATCGTGGATAAGATGGTCGGCGGCACTGCGGACGAGCCCCTTGCCGGTCAGCTCGCGATGGATGGTCTTGACGATGTCGCCGCGCGCGCCGATGCGGCGTAGCGTGGCTTCGAGCTCATCCTCCAGGCGCCAGCGACCGGCAGGCATCTCCTCGGCGAGGCCCATCCGCTCGAGCTTGCGCAGGCGGCCCTGGTGCAGCGTCTGGCGAAAGGTGTCTCGGCTGGCCAGTGAGACACACCCCTCATCGTCGCGCATGCGCATCAGCTGCCGGTCGATGCTGGTGAAGCGTTCCTGCTCCATCTCCTGGCGCAAGCGCTGCTCGATCTCGCGGTCGGTGCGCGGGCCAAGGTCGAGGCTAACCAGTTCGGCTGCGCGCTCGCGCAAGCCAGAGGAGATGTAGTCCCGCGCTATGACGAGGTTTTCGCCGTGATTGTCCCTGCCGCGCACGATGATGTGGGTGTGGGGATGGCCGGTGTTGAAATGGTCGACGGCCACCCAGTCTAGCCTGGTGCCGAGGTCTTCTTCCATTTGCGCCATGAGGCGACGGGTGAGCGGCTTCAGGTCATCATACTCGATACCGTCTTCAGGGGCGACGATGAAGCGGAACTGATGACGGTCACCGTTCGCGCGATCGAGAAAGGCCCTGCCGTCCGCGCGGTCATTGTCGGCAGCGTAGAGCTCGCCACGCTCGCCTTCCCGGGTGACGCCGTCGCGCTGGAGGTAGCGGAGGTGCGCACGAGCCCCGTCGACTCCCTTGCCGGCCAGCTTGACGATGCGTGCCTTGACGACTGCGCGCCGCTGCCGAAACGCCGCGTGGCGGTCGCGCGCTCTAAGAACGGCGGCAGCGGCCCCGCCGCGCCCCACCCGGCTTCCGATGAAGCGGCTGCCACGTCCGCTCCTGCCGCCTGCTCGGTTGACCGCGGCCTGCACCTGGCCAGCGTAGCGTTTGCCCGCCTTCGAGCCGCGCGAGCCAATTTTGCCGAGCTTCGGCGTGAATTCGTTATCCTGCATGCGGCCTCCGATGAACCAGCAGCAAAATCAGAAGCTTGCCCGCCACACCCTCCTGGACTCGGAGGCAACCTCCGGGGAAAACGATGTGCAGACAGACACTTCGCCGCCTCCAGGAGGCGCTGCCTTTATCTTGCCTTCCGCGGACCTGCCCCTGGCCCCCGCCCGAACCACGGTAGCCGCTCCCTCACCTGCGATCCGGCCGGCCTGACCTTGCTCGCTCCGATCCGAGCGGCACCAGGAGTTGGCCATTCGGGCCGGTCACGGAAACACCGTTTCGGAGAAAAAACAGCGACTGCCCGGACGGGATTTCCGGCGCGATTTTGGAACGGGATTTGCCGGTGAGCGCGTCCATATCGCCGGCCGAAATGCCCGCCGCCTTGATCTCTTCCAGATACGAAACCGTCTCGCTAGGCAGCGGTCGCCCGCGCTGCAAATGCTGCTCGTAGCGCTCCGGCCCGGCGTTATAGGCTGCAAACAGGCCTGGAAATCCGAAGCGGTCATACATGGCGCGCAGATAGGCAGTGCCTGCCAGAATGTTGTCGCGAGGGTCGTGCGGGACGGCTCCGAGGCCGAGCTCTGCGCGCAACTCCTCGTAGGTGCCTGGCATCACCTGCATGAGGCCAATGGCGCCGGCGCTCGACGTGACCGGCCGCCCATTGAGCGTCGTCTGCCCCCGGCTTTCGGCGTCCATGACGGCATAAATCCAGGTCTGTGGAATGCTGAAACGCCGGCTTGCTTCGGCTACGAAGGGCTGCCATCTTGCAAGCTGCGGACTATGGGAGATGACGACCGGCTTCGTGTTGGTCGCGGCGGAACAGGAGCATGGTGCGAGACACGCCATGCTCAGCATAAGGAGGGTCACTCGGTCCATAGCGGCACGAGCCTCCCGATGATGTTTTCGGCCGGCACCGGCCCGAAATAGCGGCTGTCGAACGAGCGATCTTTATCGCTGCCGAGCAGGAAAACCTCGTCGGCGGCGAGTTTTCGGCATGCATTCCACCAAGGCAGCGGACGGTGCTGCGTGTCGGTTGCAAGCCGGCGCGCGGCTATCTCGCCGCCGATGGTGATGGCGTTGCCAAAGGTGCAGACATGCTCGCCGGGCAGCGCCGCAAGGCGCTTGATCAGCGGCACGTTGCTGGGCAGATAGAAGCGTTCGGCGGCGAGATCGGCAACCGGTCTTGGTGGGCGGACGAGTACGAAATCACCACGAGCGGGCGATCTGGATGCGACGCGATAGAGGCCGACCGGCGCACTCGCCGAGGCGTTCCAGACCAGCCAGGGCGATGGTTTGCCGAAGGCGGCGAAGCCGATCAGGCCAAGTCCGATTGTGGCAACGACGATCGTCTTGCGGGCTCGAATGCGCCGCAGATGGCTGCCGATCAGACGGATGGTGGGACGCCGGCTCATGAGCGGCCTCCCTCACCGGCCGAGCCGGATTCGTGCGCGCCATCCTCGGGCGCGGTCTCCTGCGTGTGCCCCTTCGACCAGTCGTCGAGTTCGTCGATGTGATAGCGGACATAGCGGCCGTGCTTGCGGAATTGTGGGCCACCGCCTTTGAGGCGCATCTTCTCCAGCGTGCGCTGGGACAGCCCGATATAGAAGGCCGCCTGCGCGGTGTTGAGAAACGGACTGCCCTTCTTGGCGCGGGCTGCGCGTTCGTTTTCGTCGTCCATGATGATCCTCGGTTCGTTACGGGCAAGCGAGGCGAGGATCGGCGAGCGAGATCGTTTTGGGGACGGGCGAAGAGTGGGGGGCGAGTTTTCGCCGCTTCGGCGGCCTCACGGGTCCTGAGAGAGGCCCTGCGCCGGTGGGCGGCGCAGGGCTTTGCGGGTCGGCCGGTCAGTCGACCGGGTTCCAGATGATGGCGTAAGTGTCGTCGTCATCCTGGCCGGCGGCGCGGCCCAGATTGGCGTAGAGCTTGCGCTGGCCAAACTCGGGGGCCGCAATCGACAGGCTCACATAGTCCTTGCCGGAGGTCTCGCCGGTGCGGATCCAGGCCGCACCCACTTCGACCCCTTGCGTCAGCACCCGGAAGTCGGGATGGGTGTCGGCGCTCTTTGCCTGATTGGGCACGATGTCGATGTCGGCGCGGACGCTGAGCGTCTTGAGCTGGCCCTTGTAGCCGCCGTTTTCCTGTTTGGTGACGTATCCGATTGCGGTCATTTTCAGTCTCCTCTTGGTGCTCGCAGGGGACCATTCCCCTGCGATGGCGGACCGTGATGGGCGCGTCCGGATCGCCGGAACCGGCACGGCCGCAGCGATAGCGGAGGACCCGAGCGGGGAGTTTTTTTGAAGCGAAGCGGCGCGAGGAAGCCGCCGCAGGCGGCGGGGAAAAAGCTGCCGGCGAGGGTTTCGGGCCGGCCGGATCCGCCCATAGGTCGTCAAGCCAGGCGCAGGGGAATGGTCCCTGAGACACAATGGAGACAGGTTGCGCGATCGGGGGCACAATAAGCAGGCGGCACTATGCAGGGGGCCGGCGGCGCGGGCTCTCTCGGCAACCGGATGTACAATGGGCGCCATGCGCCTGGCGCCTCAGCAAGCAATCCGGGGCGGTGCGGGGCTGCCGAAATGGGGGCGAATTGGCGTTGGAATTTATCGCACGCGGCACTGGCTCGGCAAGACGATCAATCGGAGCCGGCGCGGCCCGGATTGCGCACAGATCGGCGAATAGGAAGGCCTCGCAGCTGGGTAGCTTTCGGCCGGGAATTTGATCCAGCGCGGCAGCCAGGCCCCAAGCTGAGGCGGCTTCTCGATGTTCTTGCCGCCGATCTCGGCGAGCATCGAATCGGCGATTTCCTTGTCGCAAGCGATCGAAACGCCATTGTCCGGTTGCCGCCATATGCCGACGACGCGCACGAATTGTCGTCGCCAAGCGCCCACCTTGCGCGCGAACATGCCGGCGGCAGCAAGGGGTCGCGATTGCCGCTGGCCACCACCGGGCAGGCCAACAGCTTGTGCCGCATATTGCCGAATGCGGCGTCAGCCTTGCAGCCGGCAAGGCTGGCAGTCACTGTCTCGTTGGCTGCGCGCTGCGGCTCGGGGCGCACCTTGGCGATGCAGATCGGCATAGTTCAGCATCGGGCCGGTGAGTTCCGGCGCCGTCAGAAATGGGCATCTGCTCGCTTTGCGGCGTCGGCCAGTTGAGCATGGTGCATCGTCATGCCGCAATCCCTTCTTGCGCCTCGCCTTCGTCATCGGCCTGAAGGCCAAGCAGGAAATCGGCGGCCTTCGAAGCGAGGCTGGCGGCACGGAATATTACGCGGTTTTCCTCGCGCAGCACCTTCAGCCATGAGCCGATGTAATCGGCGTGACGCACGGTCGGCTCGATGCCGAGATTGCTGCAGACGAAGGCGGCAGTGATTTCGGCGACCAATTCTTCACGCGCGTAAGCCTTGGAGCCGAACGAGCCGGAGAGGTCGCGAGCAAGCCGCGTCGGGTGGCCGGTCCAGTGGCCAAGCTCGTGAAAGCAAGTCCGGTAATAGTCGATCTGCTGATGGAACGCCGGCTGCGGCGGCACCTGAATGTGGTCGCTGCCCGGCATGTAGAAAGCGCGATCGCCGCCGACCCTGAAATCCGCACCACTGGCGCGAATCAGCGTTTCGGCCTGCGGCACGATCTCGCACTGAGGCAGCGGCTCGGCGGGGGCATGGAGGTGTTCCGGAAGATTGTCGCACTGCGCGACATTAAAGACGGTAAAGCGCTTCAGAAAAGGCACGGCCTGTGGTGCATCGCCCTCGTGGCGTGCGCGCTCCTTCTCGTCCTTGGGGACAAAGCGGTCGGCATGCACGATGGTCGTGCCGCGCTCGCCTTTCCTGACATTGCCGCCCAGGGCAAGCGCCTGCCGGAAGGTCAGCCAATTCTGGCTGGGATAGCTGCGCTCGATGACGGCGCCCCACAGGATGAGGATATTGATGCCGGAATAGCTGCGCCCCGTGGACGCATTCCTCGGCAGGCCGAGGCCTGCTTTTGCGCTGCCCCATGGCTTGACCCATGGCACGGTACCGCGCTCCAGCTCGGCAATGATGCGGTCGGTGATCTCCTGATAGAGGCTGGCGCCCGGGCGCCTGCCCTTGCCTGCGCCAGCCTCTCCGCTGGTGGTACGCCTGCTGTTTGCACGCATGTGTTATCCTCCGCTCACCAATCGCCGCGCCTTTCCCCGGAAGCGGGGTGGGCGGCGAGTCGCGACCGGAAGGGCCCGCCCAGTAGGCGGACCGCATCCGAAGGACCGGAACGAAGAGGAGGACCCTGAGCGGCACGCGGAGGGTTGCGGGCTGCCGCAGCGGGTCTAGAAGGGAGTGCCGCCCGCCCCGCGCCACCGGGAAAGGCCAACAGACAAACCGCGCCGCCCGCAAGGGCGGCGGCCGTCACAGCCCGAAGGGCTGCCCACGCCAAGGGGCGAAGCCGAATGGCCGAGACCGCCTGAGCTTGCCGAAGAAAAGCGGGCTCGGTTCACGAGCACCTGGTGCGCGTCGTCAGGCGCGCGGGCGCAGCCAAGTTTTTTCGCACATGGTCAGGCGCCGCAGTTACGTCGAGAACCAAAAGGCATCGGCGCCGTGCGCGCGGCTTCCTCCGAAAACCAGCGCTCGCCTTTCAACAAATTGAGGCGTTGTCCCACTCAATATTCCTGTCCGTGATCATGATAGATGCGGCGCGCCCGCTAGGACCGGAGGCTGGAGAGAATCTCGCACGGATCAGCGTCAAGGGCCGCAGTTATGTCGAGAAACTCGATGACATCGAGACGCCGCTCTGCGCCCTCGTACTTGGCCACGAAGGATTGGGGACGACCAAGCTTGTCAGCCAGCTGCTTCTGGGTCAGGCCTTTGGCCTTGCGCAGCAAAACCAGCCGGGCCAGGAACCGCTGGTGGCGGAGCGATCGAAGGGATTTGGGCATGGAGGCGAACCGGTCGGGTAAAGACCGGATCAGCGACTAATCCCGGTTTCGGATTATCCCATTTTGGGATATACTGCCTGCGCTCACAGGCGAGGTTCGCAGGCATGAATGGACCAATGGGAACAGATGAGACTCGAAGCTCAAGTTTGAGCGATGAAGTCCCCTGGTCGGAGAACCTCACGAGCTACGACAGGGAGCATTTCACGATCTACCTGCGGATCCTGGATGCCTGCGCCGAGAATGCCAGCGAAAAGGAGATGGCCGAGCGCATCCTCGGCATCGACCCGTCCATTGACCCGGTCCGCGCCCGCAAAGCTCTTCGCAGCCATATCGACCGTGCGAACTGGATGGTGACGACCGGCTACAAGGAACTGTTCGCCGGCTGATGCACAGCGCCCAATGCCACGTGTTTCGAGTAGGCAAGTCTCTGTAGCCAAATTCGGCAGCGCACGGCCGCGACAGCGGGCGCTGCGGGAGCGGTCACAACTGGTTCGCGTACTGTTTGACTGCCATTTCCAGTGCTTGCATCAAAGGCACAGCCTTGGAGAAGAGGAAGCCTTGAGCGGTTCGGCAACCAAGCTTGTGCAGGGTTTGCCGATCCGCCTCTGTTTCGACGCCCTCGGCCATGACCTCGATCCCGAGCATGTCACCGAGTTCGATGACGGATTTGACAAGCAGTCGGTCCTCTCGGGACTTGGCCAAGCCGCGAATGAAGCCTTGGTCTATTTTCACCTTGCGTATCCGACGGTCCTTGAGAGATGCCAAGGTAGAAAAGCCGGTGCCGAAGTCGTCGAGCGCGATGGAAATACCGGCATGCGAAAGCCGTCCGAGCTTTTCATCCACTCTGTCCGGATCCACCGGCGATTCTTCGGTAATCTCGATTTCGAACATCGTCGCAGGCAGGCCTCTTGCGGCCAGACCATCCAGAACCATGTCGTCGATATCGCCGGCTTCCAGTTCGCGCGGGGAAACATTCATCGCCACACGAATGTTACGACAGTCAGCTTTCACCAAGCCGTCGATAAAAGCACAACAGTCGGCGAATACGGTTTGCGTCAGCAGCTGAAGCATTCCGGTTTCGCGTGCGGCTGTGATGATTTCGGGTGGAGAGATGGCACCATGTGTCGGATGGGACCATCTCAGCAAGGCTTCAAAACCGACCACGGCCTCGGTGTCGAGTTTCACGATCGGCTGGAACCAAGGTTGCAATCTTCCCGTCTTTATCGCCGAATGAAGGTCCCGTTCGATGGACTGGCGGCGTTGGAGTTCCCGGTCGAGTTCGGCATCGAACAGGCAAAATTCGTTCCTGCCATGGCGCTTGGCCGTATAAAGGGCGATATCGGCCCGCAACAGCATTTCAGTCAGGCTCGACGTCTGCGCCAAGTATATCCCTATCGATGCCCCGACGCGCACGGACGCGACCCCGATATAGGGGCGAGCAATTTTGGCTATGATATTGGAGGCGAGATCACTGGCAGAAAGCGAAGCTCTCGTTGAGGGAAAAACCAGCACGAATTCATCGCCGCCAATACGAGCTAGCGTTGAGCCTTCCGGTGCTTCCTGCTCTATGCGGCGGGCGATCATGACAAGCAGTTCATCACCGGTCCTGTGACCGTAGGTGTCGTTGACAGATTTAAAGCCGTCCAGATCAATCAGCATTGCCACGAAGGGGCCATCCGCGGTCTTGAACCGACCGATGGCGTGTTCAAGGCCCCGCCTGTTGAGAAGGGCGGTCAAATGGTCCTCCCTGGAGTTGCGCTCCATTTCCGACGCAAGTCGCTCTGCCTCATGTCTCAGGCGGCTTGCTTCGCGGAAGCGCGCCTGCCCAACAAACGAAGCTCGGACCAAGCCGCCCATGAAGAGCAGAACGGTGAAAGCCAGAATGTAGCGTTCAAAATTGCCTTTCGCCAAAAGGCACGCCACCGTGATGAGGAGTGGAGGTGTGATGAAGCTGGTCGCCGCGGCGGCATACGAGCTGCCATATGTAACCGCACCAGCTGAAATGCCCGCCAGTATGACCAGATGCATCGGTGCTTGAGGTGTTGTGTATCCAACAGTCAGCACGGCCGGGAAGGACCAGGCAAACCCTGCCAGAAGGGCAAGGACGCCAAACATGCGAAGGCGCGGCAAAACGCCAAGCAAATCCTGATTGCGCCCCGTTTCCTTTAGCTGAAAACGGGCGAGTGCAAGCCGGGCGGCATTTAGCGCATTGACGACCAGGAACCAGCTTGCAGCGGCAAAGCCGCCGCCAGAAAGGGCCTGCACCCCGCAAATCAGGCCTGACAGGATCGCGCTTATCGGCATCGACACGAAGAGCCCGGCCCTCAGGTCAGCAAGCTGATCCTGACGGATTTTGGCCTCCAGCGATTCTTCTTTCTTTAGGGGTGCCATGAATGGACCAGCTTGCTTCCGTCATTGTTCGCGAGGACCAAACCTATGCAAGCCCACTGAAGGACGGGTTAACTACCCAGCGAGGGTAACCAGTGCGCTCACCATGCTTCGGGTCACACCTTTGGCTTAGCATTGCCGAATCATCAAGCGCCCGCGCGCGTGCCTTGATCCGAATCATGCCATGATCGGCAACGTCACCAGGAAGCAGCCTTGCCCGCGACGCTGCGAGCCAGCAAGACAAAGAAGCCGCGCCGAGACAGCGCTCCAGAGCGGTAGCGCTCTGTGCGATTCACCGCCTGAGCATGGCCGAAATGCCATGGCGGACAAAGGGAAGATGTTGGGCAAAGCGGAGCCCAGCATGTCTTGCAAGCCGTGCCGCCGGGTGCTCGCTTGAGTAAAGACCGACAAGCATGTTGGTGGCATGATAGAGCGGCGCCGCCGACAGCCGCAGCCGGCTTTCGTATCTGCCGAGCATGTCGGGATCGGCAATGTCGCGGCGGGCGCGACATGCTGTCAGTATTTTATGAGCGAGTTGCTTCTGGCCGCTGAGGCCGATGTTGAAGCCATGCGCGGTCACCGGGTGCATGCCGATGGCAGCGTCTCCTATCAGTGCCGCACTCGGTGCCGAGAACTTGTGAGCCCAGGTCGTGACCAGCGGATAGGCATGGCGGGTGCTTGCCAGGGTCATCTGCCCGAGGCATCCTCGACACCGGTTCATCAATTCCATGAGGAACAATTCGTCATCGAGAACAGACAGTCTATCGGCCTCGATTGAGCGCAAAGTTAGAAGCAGCGACGACACGCCTTCCATGAGCGGCAACATCGCTATGGTCTGATGGTGGTCGAACCATTCGACCGCGATCTGGTGATGGAAGCGCTCGTGCCTCACTCGGCAAATCAGCATTGAGTGGCCAAGCGGATGGATGTTGGCGCCAATGCCGAGCAGGTCGCGCATCGCGGACAAACGCGAATCCGCTGCGACGAGCAGCCGAGCGGCCACTTGCCTGCCATCAGAAAGCGTTATGACCGCCTCGTCGTCGCTGGTTGTTGCATTGACGACCGAGTTGCCGCACAGCAGCCGGGCATGATCCTGGAAGTAGACAACTTTGAACAGGGCATCGCGGATCCGACAATTTGGGACCAGAAATCCGAGTGGTTCCCCAGATCCGCTGGGAGTATCGAAGCACAGGGCGAAAGGGCTCGATCCGTTGAGCACGCGCGCGCCATGAAGCGGTGATTTGTCCGATGCGGGGATGGCATCCCAGGCGCCGAGCTCGCGAAGGATTCTCACTGATGCGTGGGTCAGCGCGATCTCGCGACCGTCGAAAGCCGGATTCGCGAGGCTGTCGAGCGACTGCCGTTCAACCACAGCTACCTTGAGTCGGCTCCGGGCGAGCGATGCTGCGAAGGCAAGTCCGACCGGCCCAGCTCCGACGACAATGATGTCGAATGTCTCGACAGAGCCGGCCATCAGCGTGCCGCCATAGCGGCTATCTGCGATACGAAGCGCTCTTGAAGCATCGCAATCACCCACGGTTTGCCGCTCATCTCCCCAGCGTCGATAGACATGCGTTCTCCGTTGGAAGCCTGGTCAATGAAACCATGCCGATGAAGAGATAACGCTGATCTGGATCAACCAGGCTCGACAAACCCGGCAACTGCGGGTTCACGGTCGAGTGGTCGATTGCCGCGAAAACGTTGCATGTCTAGTCATTCTGAATGGTCGGCTTCCCAATCGCGTGCCTCTCCTACCCAAAGGTTCGGCAACGTGTTGTGGCTGATCCGTTCTTCGCACGCGCGCCGATATCATCATGACGAGGCAATCCAGCTAAAGATTCGGTCGATGACGACCAGCATCCGCACAGTCGTTGACGCCGCCGACCGGTTCAGCCTCGCGGCTCTTCCCGATCGATAAGGATCCGCTGGGCGGAGCCGTCGAGATCTTCGTATTGGCCGCTCGTCAAGATCCACAGGAAGCCCCGGTCCAAGCCCCACCAAAACAGGCAGCGGCCATCGCATTCCCTCAGGACGGGCGTCTTCGCTGCCGACAACTCGCCGACGGCCTCATGTCCAAGTGATGTGGGAAGGGAGCAGAACCAAAGGGACTCTGCTCCGCGTCCCCGCTTTTTCCGCAGCTATGAAACCGTCACCGAACGGATCCGTACTGAGGAGGAGGCCGTCCTTGACTTGCCCGACGCCGGCAACCTTCTCAGCCGCAACGATCGCTGCCTTCCGCTGACGCTCGTCGACAATCGCCCCCTTCAGTTCGACAAGGCCGTCGCTGACCCTCACATCGATCGCGTCACCACCGCTCCAGGTTTGTGACTGCAGTTCGGCAAGTATCGCGTTGCGGATCAGGTCGTCATCGGGTGGCGTAGTGCCGTCTTTCGGCATTGCGCGGATCAGGACAGGCAGCAAATCAGTTCGCGTGATGATGCCGACGACCCTTTCCTGATCGACAATCGGCACATTGTTGATGCGGTGTTGCATCATCAAGTCGACAATATCTGCAATCGAGGCGCCAGGAGGCGCCGAGATGACGGGTGTGGTCATCACCTGATGGATGATCCGTCCGTTCGAGCGCACATAGTCTTCGGCGACTGTGCCCGGGCCAAGATCAAACTCCAGCCAGCGCGGACGCACACGCTGGGTCCCAAGTTCCTCTCGGCGCAAGAAGTCGCTTTTGCTTACAATGCCAACCAGGGCACCGTCGCTGTCCGTTACCGGGAGGCAGCTGACTTTGTTTGAAAGCATGAGCTCGGCCGCTTCGGCGATCGTCGCGTTCGCATCCGTCGTGATGACTGGCTTCGTCATGATGGCTTCGGCTTGCATCCTCACCCTCCTGATCTTACGTCGGACGACGATGGGGCATCCCGACGCGCGGCGCTTTGATCTAAGTCACTTGGAACGAGGAGGATTCTCCGCGCCGTCGTCGCGGTCGATAAGAATGCGCTCCGCCGCGCCATCGAGATCGTCGTACTGGCCGCTTCTCAATGCCCACAGGAAGCCGGACAGGCCGAGTGCGCCAAGGAACAGCGCCACCGGAATGAGATAGGCGAGCGTCGTCATGAGGATCGGGCCAAGGCGCCGGCCCGCGCGGGCCTGTCCTGCCGCGCAGTTTCGGACGACGCACCCGTTGGGAAGCCTTGCAGACGCATCGCATTTCCAATCACAAGCAATGACGAGGCAGACATCGCGACCGCCGCGATGAGAGGCGTAACGTGGCCCAGAATGGCGATCGGCACGGCCACAGCATTGTAAACGATCGCAATTGTTATGTTCTGTCGGATCAGGCTTCCCGCCTTGCGCGACACGTCCAGCGCCAGCGGGATCGCCAAAAGGCTTTCGCGCAGAAAAACGAAGTCGGCTGCATTGCGGCCAATGTCGGCTGCCGTGGCGGGTGCGATCGAGACATGCGCGGCGCTCAGCGCTGGTGTGTCGTTGAGCCCGTCGCCAACCATCAAAACCTTGTGCCCGTCTCTCGCCAGGCTCTCGATGCGTTCAACCTTGCCGGACGGTAGCAGGCAGGGAACGAAGTCATCGACACCAAGCATGTCGGCAACCTCGGCGCAGGCTTTCGCAGTATCGCCCGACAGCATTTCCACGCACATACCAGCGTTGCGCAGTTGATCGATCGCTGCCCTGGTGTCGAGGCGCAGCGCATCCTCGAAAACGAAGGATGCGACAATCATGCCGTTTTTCGTCAGGACTGTTCCGCCGTAGCCATGTTTGCCTTCGCCGCCGGTTCGAGCCTTCCAGCCAGCCCATCCGCGTCTACCCAGCCGCCAGATGCTACCGGCGGCTGTGGCTTCGATCCCGAAACCCGGGTGCTCGGTCACCGCGTCGAATTTGTGCTGGCTGCTGCTGACGGAAAAGCTGGCAATGGCCTTTGAATATGGATGACGCGAATGCGCGGCCAAGTCGGCAGCGATTGCCAGCATGGCGGGATCAATCGAAGCTGCGTTGACGAGCCGTGGCTTCCCAAGCGTGAGCGTCCCGGTCTTGTCGAACACGGCTGTATCGATCGTCGCCAGGCGCTCCATGGCCGACCCATCCTTGACCATGATGCCGTTCTCGAACAGGCGCCGCGCGGCGACTACCTGAACGATTGGAACGGCGAGGCCAAGCGCGCACGGGCATGTGATGATGAGAACAGCGATGGCGATCGTCATCGCCCGGTGCCAGTCGCCAGTCACCGCCATCCAGCCCAGGAAGGTTGCCAAGGCGGTGAGATGAACCACGGGCGCGTAGAGTGCCGACACGCGGTCGGCGATACGGCGATACCGGGCGCGACCACCTTCGGCGGCCTCCATCAACCGAACCATTTCCGCCAGGAATGAATCCTTGGCGGCCGCTGTCGCCTCAATCGTCAGCGGACCGGTGAGGTTGAGGACACCGGCCTGCACAATCTCCCCTGGCGCGACGTTTCGCGGCGTGCTCTCGCCAGTGACCAGTGAGCAGTCAAGATCCGACGCCCCATGAACGATCGTGCTGTCGACGGGGATTCTCTCGCCGGCTGCAATGAGCAGTTGCATCCCCGGTTCGATTTCGCCAACCGGCAAATAGTCCCGAGCGCCATCGCCGCGCAGCACCATGGCACCGCGTGCGGCCAACTGTGACAGGTTCTTTACCGCGGTCCGCGCGCGTTCCCGCATCACGTGATCGAGCGTGCGACCGATCAGGAGAAAGAACAGCAGGGATACCGATGCGTCGAAATAGGCGTGGTCGCCGTGGGTGATCGTCTCATAGAGGCTCATGGCGTAGGCCAGCGACACGCCGACGGCGATCGGCACGTCCATGTTCATGCGGCCGTGGCGCAGCGCATTCCACGCCGACTTGAAGAAGATGCCGCCGGCGAAGGCCAGCGCAGGAATGGCGATCAGGGCCGAGACCCAGTGGAACAGGTCGCGGGTGGCGCCCTCGGCGCCGGACCAGACCGACACCGAGAGCAGCATGATGTTGCCCGCAGCAAAGCCGGCAACAGCGACGGCGCGGATAAGCTCCGAAAGCATCTTGTCCTTTGCATCAATCACGGTTTCGAACAAATGCGCCTGATAGCCGAGCCGGCCGAGCACAGCGACCAATGGTGGAGCCTCGTCGCCGCGCCACTGGACCGAGACCCGCTTCGTTGAAAGGTTGACGCGGGCGGCCTGGACGTGATTGAGCTTTCCCAACGCGGTCTCGATCATCTGGATGCAGGCGCCGCAATGAACGGTCGGTACCGACAGGTCGGTCTGATGAAGGTCGTCGCCAAGCGATCGGCTGGCCAGCCTGACCTCCTGGCTGGAGGGCAGGACCGAGGTGCCGCTGACCAGATCCAGCGCTATTTCAGCGCCCGGTGCACAACAGCTCATTTCAGCGCTCCATTGGAAATCATGACCCTGCGCACGTCGCGATAAGGTCTTGCCAGGCCGGCATCGGCGTCTATTTCGATGATCCAGACACCATCCCTTGGCACGTGTTGTGCTGCAAACTCCTGGCCCGAGACCAGGGCGAGCGTGACGGACTCATCCTCTTTCTCGTAAGCCGGATGGCGAAACAGCACCTTCACGCCATGCAGGGAAACCGGTTTGCCCGCGGCGTCGATGATGCAATAGCGGACTTCGCCCCATGCGATGGTCAACTGGCCGGTCCAGCCAAGCGCTGCCTGCGCACGGCCTTCCTCGGCCTTCTTGTTGAATTGTTGGCTCGCCACATAGGTATTTTCGACGACAAGGCCGGTCCAGCTTGTGTTGGCAAGCGTCGCCATCGTGAGATTGACCGCGATGACCACGCCGAAAAAGGCAAGGATCGTGGCCAACATGTGCCTGCCGGTGAACTCGCGGGGGTTTCGCGTGGTGGCGTTCATCTGGCGATCTCCGGCGAGTTGAAGGTGGCGGTGTATTCGTTGGACTCGAAGCTGACCTTGTCTTCGACCCGGAATGTGAAGGTCTGCGCCTGGCCATGAATCTGGTCGGCGGGCAGGCGCACGAAAACCTTCAACATCTTCAGCCGGTCGGGTTCGACCTGGACTGCAAAGGAGCGATCGGCGGGGAGATCGACGCCAACGATGCTCATCTCCGCGCCTGGCAAACCCCCGAGGGTGACGATAATCGTTCTCGGTTCGGGGATCATGTTCAAGAGCTTGACGGTATAGCCATTGCGGATCGAGCCGTCCGAGAGCGTCACGAATTGCGGGTTGCGGTCGTGCAGGACATTGATTTCGAGCCGGTCGCGCGTCAGCAGCGAAAAGAGCAGGCCCAGCCCGATCAGCGACCACATGGCCATGTAGACATAGGTTCGTGGCCGAAAGATCTTGCGGATATGGAAATGCGCCACCCTGTCCGAAAACAGGCCGTCATCCGTCCTGACCAGTGATGGATTGACCGAGCTGGCGCCGCCGGCGGTGGCCAGGATCATGTTGGCGTTGTAGTCGGAGAGCGTCGCGTAGGAGATCAGTCCTCGCGCTTTGCCGAGCTTGTCCATGACGCCCTCACAGGCATCGATGCAGAGCGCGCAGGTGATGCATTCGAGTTGCTGACCGTCGCGTATGTCGATCCCCATCGGACAGACGGCGACACAGGCATTGCAGTCGACGCAATCGCCGACGGGATGCCCTGCGGCAAGAACCTTCTTGGCGTGACGCGTGCGCGGTTCGCCGCGCCAGTCATTGTAGGTGACGGTGAGCGAGCTCTCGTCGAGCATGGCTGCCTGGATGCGCGGCCATGGGCACATATAGGTGCAGACCTGTTCGCGCATCAGCCCGCCAAACGTGTAGGTCGTCGCCGTCAGGACCGCGACGGTGATGTAGGCGACAGGCGCTGCCGTGCCGGTGAAGAGTTCGCCGAGCAGCGTCGGCGCATCGGCGAAATAGAAGATCCATGCGCCACCAGTCGCTGCGGCTATGACCAGCCAGATGACGTGTTTCGATGCCCGCAGCACGAGCTTACGAGTGGTCCAAGGACCGGCATCGAGCTTGATGCGTGCGTTGCGGTCGCCCTCGATCGCGCGCTCGACGACCAGGAACAGATCGACCCATACGGTCTGTGGGCATGTGTAGCCACACCAGGCACGGCCAACAGTCGATGTGATCAGGAAAAGACCGACGCCGGCCATGACCAGAAGGCCGGCGACATAGTAGAATTCCTGGGGCCATATCTCGATGAAGAAGAAATAGAAGCGCCGGTTGGCGACATCGAGCAGCACGGCCTGGTCCGGGCTAAACGAGCCCCGATCCCAGCGCAGCCACGGCGTCAGATAGTAGATGCCGAGCGTGATCGCCATCACGATCCATTTGAATCGGCGAAAGCTGCCCGAGGCCCGCTTCGGGAAGATCTTCCTGCGCGCGGCATACATTGGCTGGCGCACCTTGGCGGAGTTGAACGTCGTGGGTTCGATCCGTTCTATTTGCGTGTTATCGAGCACGAGAAGCTCCAGTCACCAGCGACGATTTCGCCGGAAGCCGACTCATCGGTTCTGGATGATGCCGAGGCCCGGCTTGCGCCGGGCCTCGTCGCTTAGCGGGAGGGGGAGGACGAGAATAGGCTGCTTTCCTATTCTCCGCCGCCAAGCGAATGGATGTAGACCGCCAGTTCCTTGACCTTGATCTCGCCGAGGCGCGCGCCCCAGGCCGGCATCACGCCGTGTTTCGGTGCGGTTACCTGGGCGGCGATGGCCGCTTCGCCTGACCCGTAGAGCCAGATGGCGTCGGTCAGATCTGGAGCGCCGAGTTCCTTGTTGCCTTTTGCATTGTCGCCATGACAGGCCACGCAGTTTTCGGCAAAGACCTTTGCGCCCGGCGCGACCAATGCTTGATTGACGACGGCCCCCGACAGACTGGCGACGTAGGCGCTGACCTGTTTGATCTGGTCGGCGGTGATGATGTCGGCAAAGGCGGGCATTTCCGACAGGCGCGTATCCGGATCGGAGGCGAAGCGAATGCCATGGGTGATCGTCTGCTGAATCTGGTCCGCCTTGCCGCCCCACAGCCAGTCGTCGTCGTTAAGGTTGGGGAAGCCCTTGGAGCCCTGGGCGCCGGAACCATGGCACTGCACGCAATTGAGCTTGAACGCGGCACCGCCGGCGGCGACGGCGAATTCGCGCAGCGTGTCGTCCGCCGCGATCTCCGAAACACTTTTCGCTTCTATCGCGGCGACATATTTGCCCTTGGCTGCTTCAGCCTTGGATAACTCGTTCCCGACATCGTTGCGACTGGAATAGCCGAGCACACCCTTGGTTGTCGTGTGTAGCAGAGGCCATGCCGGATAGGCGATCGTGTACCCGATCGCCCAGACTATGGTGATGTAGAACGTCCAGACCCACCAGCGCGGAAGCGGGTTGTTGAGCTCCCGGATGCCGTCCCACTCATGACCGGTGGTTGAGATGCCGGAAACCTCGTCGATGTGATCGCTGCTCATGATCAGTCCTCCTTCAGAGGAATTTGAGCTGCTTCGCCGGCTTGCCTGCGGCTTCCGGGACGAACTGCAAAGGCAACAGATCCGATGAAGAAAAGAGCCATGGCAAGTAGGCCCCAGCTGTCGGCAATTTCCCGCATGAAATTGTACGTCATGGCCATTGTCCTCAGCGGTAGCCGGCGGTCTCATCGTAGTTCTTGAAATCGACCAGCGTGCCCAGCATCTGGAGATAAGAAACCAGCGCGTCCATTTCGGTGACTTGCTGCGGGTTGCCGTCGAAGTCGCCGATCTTGGCCTTGGGGTAGCGGGCCTCGAGGCCGGATGTGTCGGCGTTGGGATCAGCCTGCGCCATCAAATCGGCATTGGCGTTGGCGATCATGTCGTCGGAATAAGGGACGCCGACGCGCCTGTTGGCGACCAGATGCGTCGAGAAGTCCTTCACCGCGATCGGCTTGTCCTTCAGGAAGGCATAGCTCGGCATGATCGATTCCGGCACCACGGACCGTGGATCTGTCAGGTGATCCACGTGCCACAGGTTGGAATACCGGTCGCCAACGCGGGCGAGATCCGGTCCGGTGCGCTTCGATCCCCACTGGAAGGGGTGGTCGTATATCGACTCGGCCGCCAGGCTGTAGTGGCCGTAGCGCTCGACCTCGTCACGGAACGGCCTGATCATCTGGCTGTGGCAGAGGTAGCAGCCCTCGCGGACATAGATGTTTCGCCCGGCAAGTTCGAGCGGCGAGTAGGGGCGCATGCCTTCCACCTTCTCGATCGTATTATCGAGATAGAAGAGCGGCGCGATCTCGACGATGCCGCCGATTGTCACGACCAGCAGCGACCCGAGGAGGAGAAGTGTAGCGTTCTTCTCGATGACCGCGTGTCTGTTCATCAACCTCATTTTCCGTCTCATCATCGCGCAAGCTGGAGGGCGGGGGTGGAGCGCGGCATCGGATCCTGCTCGCGCCGGTAGCCGAGGATGGTCATGGCGATGTTCCAGGCCATGATCAGGGTGCCGGAGAGGTACATGGCCCCACCGATGGCGCGCATGATGTAATAAGGGTGCATAGCGGCCACGGTTTCGGCGAAGGAGTAGACCAGGAAGCCCTGCTCGTCGTATTCGCGCCACATCAGGCCCTGCATGATGCCGGACACCCACATCACCGCGGCGTAGACAACGATGCCGAGCGTCGCCAGCCAGAAATGCCAGGTGACGAGCCTGAGCGAATAGAGGCGTTCACGGTTCCAGAGCTTCGGCACCATGAAGTAGATCGCGCCGAACGAGATCATGCCGACCCAGCCGAGTGCGCCGGAATGGACGTGGCCAATGGTCCAGTCGGTATAATGCGACAGCGAGTTGACCGTCTTGATCGACATCATCGGGCCTTCGAAGGTCGACATGCCGTAGAAGGCGATGGCCATCACCATCATGCGGATGATGGGATCGGTGCGCAGCTTGTCCCAGGCGCCCGACAGCGTCATCAGGCCGTTGATCATGCCGCCCCATGACGGCATCCACAGCATGATCGAGAACACCATGCCGAGCGTCTGCGCCCAATCGGGCAGGGCGGTGTAGTGCAGGTGATGCGGCCCGGCCCAGATGTAGAGGAAGATGATTGCCCAGAAATGGACGATCGACAGGCGGTAGGAATAGACCGGCCGGTTGGCCTGCTTGGGCACGAAATAGTACATCATGCCGAGGAAGCCGGCGGTGAGGAAGAACCCGACGGCATTGTGGCCGTACCACCACTGCGTCAGGGCGTCCTGGACTCCGGAAAATGCGGAATAGCTCTTGGAGCCGAGAAAGGAGGCCGGCATCGACAGGTTGTTGATCACATGCAGCATCGCGATGGTCACGATGAAGGAAAGATAGAACCAGTTGGCGACGTAGATGTGCGGTTCCTTGCGCTTCAGGATGGTGCCCAGAAACAGGATCAGGTAGCCGACCCAGACGATGGTCAGCCAGATGTCGACATACCATTCGGGTTCCGCATATTCGCGGCTCTCGGTGATGCCGAGCAGATAACCTGTCGCGGCCATGACGATGAAGAGCTGGTAGCCCCAGAACACGAACCAGGCGAGATCGCCACCGAACAGCCGAGCGCGGCATGTGCGTTGGACGACATAGAGAGACGTGCAAAGCAACGCATTGCCGCCGAAGGCGAAGACGACGCCCGAGGTGTGCAGAGGCCGCAAGCGGCCGAAGTTGAACCAGGGCTGGATGTTGAGATCGGGATAGGCAAGCTGCAGCGCGATGACCACCCCGACCACCATGCCAACCACACCCCAGAACATGGTGGCGATGGCGCCGTAGCGGATTGGCCCGTCCATGTAAGCGGACGGGTCGATCGGAGCGGCAGGCTTGAACTCAGTGTTACGCAGTAGGATCGCAGTGAAGCCAGCCAAGGCGAAGAACAAGACCCACATATGCTGGCGAAAGGGTTCATCCACCCCAGCGCCAGCCGCCACCAAAGCCGCGAATGCGAACAGGCTTAGAAGCACGATTTCTTTGCCGAATTTCATCGCAAGCCCCGATTTCCAATTCCGGCGGATGCCAAACCGCGGTGCCTTATTGCGCAGCCGTCGCCTGCTCGCCCTGATCCATGTCAGAGCCGCACCATTTTGCTCGAGCAGCATCGAGTTCGGTGCGATCAGACTGCGACGATCGAATGTGGAAGCGCACCACCGGCCGCCCGTTTATGGATGGGGCCTGGCGTCCCCGGTCGGGCCCCGGGTGCGGAGGCGACCGCGGGCGTGTGGGGGAGCGCACCTTCTGCGACGCTGGAAAGCAGGTCGACGCCTTACCGAACCCCGCGTTCAATGCCTTGGAACAGCCAGCGCCAGCGTTACGCTGCCGTCGTGACATTCATGGCTTGGGGAGACGGCGATTTTCCCCTGCGGATGAGGCGTATTGACTTCGGCCAAGTGTGGATGCTTCGCCGACGAGCCGAAAGGCAACTGGCGCATACGATCGGATGGAGAACGGGCTGTCGCTACGCGACTTCTTCTGAGCCCAACGCGAGCATGCCCTGCCCCGAATGAAGTAAGTGACGGGGGCCATGCAGCTTCTGCGTCATTCAAACGGCTGTAGCGCCTCGGCCGCCGCAGCGCCGTTCCAGCCGGCTCATGCTGTCCACGGTGACGCGGCGGTTGTTCTCGATCCGAATCACGCCGTCCATTCTCAGGCTGGTCAGCTGACGGCTCACGGTCTCGTTTGTGATTCCAAGGAAATCAGAAATGTCGGCACGCGTCATCGGCAGCTCGAAGCACGTCGAGCTAGCCGTCGGGTCAACATTGGAGTCGATGTTCCGGGCAATCATGAGGAGAAAGCTCGCCACCTTCTCTGGTGCGGTCTTGCGCCCCAGAGTCACCATCCATTCGCGTGCCTCGTCAAGTTCGTTCAGCGCCTGCTTGAGCAGGCGATGCACAAATTCGGGTGACTGCTTCATCATCCGTTCGATGGCCGCTCTGGGAAACGAGCATAGCGAGACAGCTGTTGCCGCTTCCGCATTAATCGCACTTTTCATCTTGAAGGGCCGACCCAGAAAATCCGGGGCGAACTGCAGGCCGACAATCTGTTGGCGTCCATCTGACAGGCTCTTCGTGAGCTTCACCACGCCTGAAAGCACGTTCGAATAACAGTCGACCGCCTCGGCGTCGCCGATCAGTTCGACCCCCGGCTCGATATTGTGCCGCGACGACGTCTTGGCGAGCTGAGCCAAATGGTCTGGCTCTAGCGCGCCACAGACACCGCGGCGCCGTGCCTCGCAAGACAGGCAAAGAACGGGGATGCCGGAACTGTGAATATCCTGCCGTAATGTCATTCGATCGCTCTACCGCTCCGTGCGGGCAGGATAGCATCCACGGTAGAAAAATCCTTGCGGCAGTTTGTCCGTGCTGAAGGTTGATCGAAATCAGGGCTTAGGCTCATCCAAGCATCCACAGTTCGGGCGAGGCAAACACGGTGGACCACGACATGCGACAAAAGCTAGTTGCCAGATTTGGCGAGAACGTCCCGCGCTACACGAGCTACCCGACCGCGCCGCATTTCAATGCAAGCGTTGACGCTACCGTTTGTCGTGGCTGGCTACAGCGGCTCGATGAGGGCGACGAAATCTCGCTCTATCTGCACATCCCATACTGCGACAAGCTTTGCTGGTTTTGTGCCTGCCATACCAAGCAGACACGCCATTACGAACCGGTGACGATCTATCTCCGCTCACTGCATGCCGAGATCGCTACCGTCGCCGGTCTTGTTGGAGGCAAAGGTCGTGTGCGTGCCGTCCATTTCGGCGGTGGTTCGCCGACCATGCTCAAGCCCGAAGATATGGTGGCGCTGGGAACCGCCCTGCGCAACAGCTTCGGCTTTCTTCCCGGCGCCACGATCAGCGTTGAAATCGAACCCAACGATATGGACGATGCCCGCCTCGATGCGCTTGCCGAAATCGGCATGACCCGTGCGAGCCTCGGCGTTCAGGATTTCGATCCGAAGGTGCAAAAGGCGATCAACCGCGAGCAGAGCTTCCTGCAGACCAAGACGGTCGTCGACGGCGTTCGTTCGCGCGGCGTCGAATCCGTCAATCTGGACCTGCTCTATGGTCTGCCGCACCAGACCAGGGAAAGCGTCGCTTCTACGGTCACGCAGGCACTGACCCTGGAACCGGATCGGATCGCACTGTTTGGCTACGCGCATGTACCGTGGTTCAAGAAACATCAGACGATGATCGACGAGGCCTGGTTGCCGGGTCCCGCGGAGCGCTTTGCCCAGTCGCAACTGGCTGCACAGGCGATTGTAGACAATGGATACGAGGCAATCGGGCTCGACCATTTCGCCAAACCAGGCGATGCGCTGGCGATTGCGGCACACACCGGGACTTTGCACCGGAACTTTCAGGGCTACACGGACGATTGCTGCGAAATCTTGATCGGGCTCGGCCCGTCATCCATTAGCCAGTTTCGGCAAGGCTATGCGCAGAACATGCCTTCAACTAGCGAATATAGACGCATGGTTGATGACGGCGGGCTGGCCGCTGTTCGGGGTATCGCACTTTCCAACGACGACCGCGTTCGCGGCTGGATCATCGAACGTTTGATGTGCGACTTCGCCTTCTCGGCCATCGATCTGGTGGAACGCTTCGGCGAGGCCGGCCAGAGGCTCCTCCTTCAGTCAAGTTCCATGGCCCTCCACGATCCGGTTCGATTGCTTGAACTTGATGGCGACAGATTCGTTGTGCCGGCTGAAAGTCGCCCTTTCGTCCGAAGCATCGCGGCCAGGTTCGACAAATATTTCGAAGCTGGAACGGCCAGGCACTCGGCGGCAGTCTGAGCACTCAGAGGAACGGTCATGCCTCTCAGTCGATCATGGACCGCGGTACGTTTGTTGATCGGCGACCGTCTATCGAGACAAGATTCTGAGCGGACCAGACGCGTCTTGGCGCAGCGACGATATCGTCCGCTCGAGCCCTGCCTGTCGGATCATGGTTGTCGGCGACAGCTCCCTTCGACCTGAACCACCCGTTCACCCGAATTCTGCCGGCGCAGTTCCAGTGGAAAGGGCCTGGGCTAGACGGCTCTCTTGTTACCCCAGAGCACAACGTGCAGCTGCGGCAGCACGCGGGCCTCGAACCATCTGTCGCGGGTCACGCTGTCAACCAGCCACTCCATGCGCTTCAATATTCCGTCAAGGTCGACAGGCGCGTCATCATTTGTGGGGTGTGGCGGCGTGTGATTGCCGGGCTGCAGATAGATCGGAAGTTGCGGAAATTGCGCAGCGGCGTCTTTCGCGTAGGTGTAGTCCCTTTCGTCGAAAACAATGAGCTTGAGCACGACTTGGGGCTTGCCTTGTGCCGCCTGGAGGCACGCCTCGACAGCGGCCCAATCTGTCGTCATTCGGCTTGACGGCGGCTTTGGGCTGAGGATCAGCACGTCAAGCTGCGCAAACCAGTCCCTGGCAAGCGACCCTTGGGTTTCCAGCGCAAAACGGTAACCGTCACCATGGCCCCGGTCGATGAGCGCGCCGAGCGGCTGGATGGCCGGATTGCCGCCTGATAGCGACACCATCACCGGGCGGCCACCGGAAAGGGCAAGCACATTTTTCCACACCGCCCCAACGGACATCATCTCCCATTCATGCCGGAATTGATTGTCCACAGCATGGAGGCTGTCGCACCAGGAACAGCGATAGTCACACCCGCCGGTTCTGACGAAGATCGTCGGCAAACCTATGAGCACGCCCTCGCCCTGGATCGTCGGCCCGAAAATCTCGCTAACGCGGATTGCGGGATGAGTATTCGTCATGGCCGGTATTCCGCCCAGGTTTTCGGCGTTTCGCTCACCCGCACGGCCGCGGTTTCGCTCAGGCGTGCCTTGCACCAGTCGTAGAAATGTCTGGCCAGATATTCCGCCGTGACTTGCTCGTGTCCCAGCACGTCGTTGAGATGCCGGTGGTCGAAGCTCTCGTCGATGTAGCGTTTGAATGGCGCCAAGTCGTGGTAGTCGCGCACGAAGCCGTGATCGTCCAGTCCATCCGCTGAAAGCTCCACTTCGACGATGTAGTTATGTCCGTGCAGGCGCGCGCATTGGTGATCGGGTGGCAATGAGGTGAGCTGATGCGAGGCTGAGAAGTGGAATTCCTTGGTGATGCGGAACATTACGCGGTAGTCCTTCGCAGCGCTCCGAGCCAGAAGTCGGAGTCCTCATACTCGGTTGGGTCCGGGTGCCCAGCGATGTGAAACGCCTCACGCCGCTCGACGCAGGTCCCGCACCTCCCGCAATGACGCTCGGCGCCCTTGTAACAGGACCAGGTCTGCGCAAACGGCGTGCCGTATGTGGCTCCATCCGTAACAATGTCCGCCTTCGTCAGGTTCACATAGGGTGCATAAAGGCGAATCTGCGCGTAGCCGTCGAGCGCGTGGTCCTGCATCATCTGGAAAGCGTCGATGAAGGCCGGACGGCAATCGGGATAGACAACGTGATCCCCACCATGCACGGCCGTCGCCACTGCGTCAGCGTCTTGCGCTGCGGCGAGGCCGAAGGCAATGGCCAACATGATGGCGTTCCGGTTGGGCACCACCGTTATCTTCATAGTGTCTTCGGCATAGTGCCCGTCGGGCACGTCCACATTGTCGGTCAGCGCGGAGCCGGAAAGGCCGCCGCCGATCTCGTGGATATCGATGATTCGCTGCGGGACACTCAGGCGCTCCGCGCAGAGGGTGGCGAAGCCCAATTCCTTCCTATGCCGTTGGCCGTAATCGAACGATAGCAGGCCGGTAAGCTGGTGCTCCGCTGCCACCTTGTGGGCAAGAGTAACGGAATCCAATCCGCCGGAGCAGACGACGAGAGTCTTCATCGTTGGGTCCTTGTTTTAACCGGGTAGGCTGCGACCGGAGATTTCTCTGCGCTCCAGTACTTCAGGAAAACCATTTTGTGAAGTGAACGGAGACCAGTTCGTGCGCTTGCGTGCGATGCGCAAAAAGCCCTCGCGGTGAGCTGCAAGGACACAGACTGGCGAGACGTCACCCTTCAGCGGAATGCTCAAAGTCGAACGCTTCTCGGGGACAAAGTTCTCGACGAGCAGAGCCTGGCGGTCCCGAGCGCCGAGCGACGCCATTGCAACGGTTTCGGGGTAGAAAGCCGAGATGGGCTTGCCGCAAACAGCTCACTTACCAGGGATGTTCAGCGATGCCGAAATCCAGATATCGGGATGGATTATGAGGTCAATTGTCGCGACAGCTTTGGCTGGCCTGCTCCTCGCGTTTCGTAGATGCAGCGCATTCCACTTCAGGATCATTTTGATGAGCGCGCCCTCGATGGATGACCGGCGAACCCTGAATAACCGGTCGTGAGCCGACATCTGTGAACAAGCGGTGTGGTCGATTGCAATCACCCATGTCTTGCGCACAGGTACCTTATGGCAGTGGATGAACTGAACTTGATGGTTTTACAGATGGCAGTCGAAAGCGTCCGCTCGCTCTCGTTGAGCTTCGCTGAAAAAGCCGCCGAGATAGCCACCAGGAGCCGCGGCAGCCTGCTTTTCGACGCGCGGATCGACGGTGACGCGCAGGTCCAGCGGGTCGCAGCCATCCGATATCACGGCGGCCAGTTCGGCGTGCTGGCGTTAGACGGACACGGCCTAGTTACCCACTATTGCATCGTTAACGGTATGTTCTCACATTACATTGCGGCCTTGGAGAGCTGGCACAGGATGCCCCTGTCGATGCAGGCCAAGATGGATGCCAACGGCAATGCCCGTCTCTTCGTAGCGGCGTTGCGGGATGCCGGACATATGCTGGGCACCTAGCATTTGGCCAGAATGCATCTCTGAATTTGCAAGTGCATCACTGCGATGGCGCCGGCATGATCGTCATGCTCGAAAAGGGCTGCGGCGGCCGCGGCAAAGCGGTCGCCGCGATGGTGGTGTCAACGGCGTTGCATCGATGCGAGCGTTTAGAACAGAGGTCTCCTCCTGGCATCGAGCGCATGCAAGGAGCTACGCAAGCGCAAATGTATCAAGTATTTTGAAGGGACGACCCCTCATGCATACTTAGCTGCGATGCTCGGGCGGCATAAGCCTCGTTGCCATCTAGCCGCCTTGATGCACGGCGATAAGCTTTGACGGCCTGAAGCGACGCTGTGGTCGCCGTTGCGGTGCTTTTCCACGCGCCTCGTCATGCGCCGGGATTGCTCCGGCGTGATGGCAGGCGGGGGTTCGCAGGTTCGGGTCGGCGGTTCGGTTCGGGGCGTCTGCGCCCCATCTTTATGTCGCGAGTTGGGGGATGCGATCGGGACGATGCGCAGAATACGCTGGCCGGGGCAGAATGTCGGCAGGTGCAGGCGGATTTGCGATTTCATCTCGACCACCCGCGCAGCGATTTTGATGAGGCGCAATCGCAGCGTGTCGAATTGGGCGACGGCAAAGCTCGAGAGCCTCGGCGTCGCTGCCCGCAAGCCCCACATCAACCAGTAAGCACCGGCATGCAGGAATAGCCGGAACTGGTTGGCCGTCGCTCTGGTGCAGGATGTGCGGTCGGCGGCAAGATGCGCCTTCCACGACTTGATGTGGTTCTCGGCCGCGCCGCGCCGGCAGTAGACATCCTCGTAGAGCGCCTTCGCCTTCCCACCGGCAACGTTGGTGACGACGAAGCGGATATCGCCACCGTGGGCGCCGACCTCGACCCGCGCGATGATGCGCTCGACGCGGCTCCAACTAGCGGCGCCGTCAACGAACTTCTTGAACCTGCGGACCTTGCCTGTCTTGGCCGACGCTTCGAAGCGCGCGGTCGTGCTGGCCTCCAGATCCGCGACATGCTTGCGCAGGGTCGTGGTGGGCGCGAGGCCAAAGATGAAGTCGACATCGTTGGCGCGGCACCAGTCGATGACCTGCGGGTTGCAATAATGGCTATCGCCGCGGAGCAGGATTCGAATGTTCGGCCAGTTGATCCGGATCGCCCGCACCAGACGGCGCAGGTGGGGGCGGATCTCAGCACCAC
>NZ_JAMYQD010000024.1:0-97212 GCF_040320665.1 Mesorhizobium sp. M0626
AGATTGGGGTGACGAGGCTGATCAAGCCTTCCAACAGTACCAGCCTGATCAATTACAGCGAGAGCTACCGGTCCGGAGATCGCATCAGCGCCTCTGTCGTCAAGAGAGCTGTTCTGCTTGACCCCAGCCATGGAGCTCAACGCCCCGCGTCGGAGCGCTCCCTGCTTCTGAAGGAAGCCATTAGGTCCGCTCGGGCTTGATCGGAGGCTTGGCTGATGGACGTCGTGGTTGCTTCGCTCAGTTGCCGCCCCATGGCGCGGCTTTGCGGATTATCAGTCCTCTGCCTCTTCGCCGGTCTCAACAGCGCTGTGTAATGTTCATTGTTTATGATGACGCCCCCGCTGTTCACGAGGTTGCTCCTGTCAAGTGTACTCGTCAGTCCGTCCTGGGCCTCACGCTTCTTGCCCAAGTGCCGTTCAAGCGGCGCTGGCGCGACTTGTTGAGCTCGAGAGATGGGTCCCTGCTCTCCTGCGTGGCCATGAGCTTGTGCCGCGGTCTGCGCAGCGGCGTCCCCAATGGCACGAGCCTCCATGCCGACTGCGTCTTCCGGACGAGCAGCAAGGGCAATTTCGCGCCCGAGTGCGAACTTCCGGACATGAGTTAGTGCACTGATGTCAGCGGTTTTCATATAGCGCTTGGCATCTTCATCCAGCGACCGCTCGTGAAGCCGATCCGCAATCCCCGGCTTTTTATTTTCAACCAGGCATTGACTGAAACGTCTAAGAGCAGACCCATAGACCTCAACGGTACGGGGTTTCGGCCCGGTCGGCGCTGCCTCGTACGCTTTGATGAGAGCCGCTGTGTACTCTCTGATGAGCACGGCGTCGGCAGGGTGGGGATTCAGGGCAGGGCGGCCCACCACTGGCGCTCCGCCCGCCCACGTCTTGAGACGACCCAGTGACCCAGCCACGGCCGAGGGGCCGCCACCCCAGATCTCGTACTCCTTGCGATCCCGATCCAGCGACGAATCGTGAAGCCGATCCGCAATCCCCGGCTTGTTATTTTCAACGAGCCAATGACCAAAGCCGAAAAGAATATCTACATGGCGCTTGACCGTGATCTCCCCGACCTTACCGGCATAGAGTGCTGACCTCAGCCCTTCGACAAGGGTCGCATCGTTGGAATAAAGAGGACCCTTGTCGGGACCGGAGACCACTTTTGGGCGATCTGGCTGCACCGCCGCCGGCACAGAACGAGCATGGTCACGCAACTCGGACGGTGCGGGGGGATTCAGATCAACCACTGACGAATCCGGCGCATGATGATGGCGCGCCGTTGAGTGACCCGGCTGCAGCACCGAGGCACCCAGCATCGACCCACTGCCTCCGGCGTACGGCGCCGCGGCGTGTTCTTGTCCGCTCCCTTGCATCATGGGCTGCGCCTCCCATGGCAATGCACCCACTTGATGGGTGGGGGCCTGCATCAGCACGCGAGCGCCTGAATTGCCGATCTCGCTCAGCTGCGGCTCAGTGGCAACGTCCTGCAGACGACTGTTCGGGGTCCTTTGCCTCTTCGCTGGTCTCAACTCCGCTGTATCATGCTCACGGTTGATGAGGACCTCCTCGCTTGGTAGCTGGTTGCTCCTGTCCTGTGCAGCGATCCGCTCGTCCGGCGCGCGCTGGTCGCCGTCGCGCCAGCTCAGGGGACGAAAGGACCCTGCGGGATCCGAGGCTTGGTGATGGGGCCCAGTTGGCACGAAAGACGATGCCAGAACAGCGTCGTCTTCATTAGCTTTCCCAGGGGGGAGATACTCTGGCCAACTGTATTCCTCCTGCGGCCCGCTGCGCTGCGCAGCGGCGTCCCCCTTGCTCTCAAGACTTTGAAATTTAAATGGGTCCCCGGGAGCAACGTCTGGCGCTGACTGGCCGAGCCGCTTGATCTGCTGGTGAAACGTCCCAACGGGGCTTTCCTTAACCGCGTCTCGGGCCTGTCGGTCCATGAGTTCAAAGTTCGTAAGATTATTTGCCGTTCCGAATGTATTGTCACCCCTGAGGCGGGTTTGTAGTGCCTGCCGATTGACGACGAGGTTGTTGAGGTTCAGGTTATCTGGCTGCGATTGCAATCGCCCAACCAGCGCCCGCGTGCCGTCCACCACGTAGACTCCGCAATCCACCACGTTGCTCTGCTGGGCGATGCGGGATACGCCCACGCGGGTCTCCAGGCTGGCGCCCAGATTTTCTGCGAGCTCTTTTGCAAGCGTGTCATTGCATCCGTTGTAGGAGTCATAATGATAGGCAACCGGCCGTTCCCGGTCGCTGCGATCAACGAACAGCAGCGACCAATGGGTGCCGCGCTCCGCAAGAGTCTTACCGCCATCGCTCACTGGCACGAACAGGAAGTCGGCTGTGTCGTTACCGTTCTGATGGACGATGCGCTGGAATGCGCTTAGCATGACGCTCTCGGAGCCCAAGCGCAGATGATAATTGGCTACGAGGGGATCCACGAACCGCGTCCGGGCGGCGAGATCTGGATTGTTCCCCTGCAACTCCTGCTCCAGGAGTTGGTAATCCCTCTGGATATGTTCGTCGCCTAGCCATTCCAATGCGCCGAGCACCCGCCCGTCTTTAGCTTTCCCAGGGGGCCTCTCTGGCCGACCCAATGCCTCCTGCGTCCCGCTGCGCTGCGCAGCGGCGTCCCCAATGGCACGAGCCTCCATGCCGACTGCGTCTTCCGGACGAGCAGCAAGGGCAATTTCGCGCCCGGGTGCGAACTTCCGGAGATGAGCTAGTGCACTGATCCTCCGGTTACCACCGGAGTTCACATAGCGCTTGGCATCTTCATCCAGCGACCCCTCGTGAAGCCGATCCGCAATCCCCGGCTTTTTGTTTTCATGCAGGTATTCACTGAAACGTATAAGAGTAGATCCATAGACCTGAATGGTACCGCGATTCGGCCCGGTCGCAGGCGCTTCTTTGTACTCTTTGATGAGAGCCGCTGTGTAATCTCTGATGAGCGCGGCGTCGGCAGGGTAGGGATTCCGGACAGGGCGGTCGACCACTGGCGCTCCGCCCGCCAACGTCTTGAGACGACCCAGTGCTCTAGCCACGATCGAGGGGCCACCCCTGCTCTCGTACTCCGAGGGGCCACCCCTGCTCTCGTACTCCTTGCGATCCTGATCCAGCGACGATTCGTCAAGCCGAGCAGCAAATCCCGGCCTGTTATTGTCAAAGAGCCAACGACCAAAGCCGAGAAGAGAATTTACATGGCGCTTGACCGTGCTCTCCTTGACCTTACCCGCGTAAGCTGACCTCAGCCCTTCGACAACGGTCGCATCGTTGGAATAGAGGGGACCCTTGTCGCGACCGGAGACCCCTATTGGAGGATCTGGCTGCACCGCCGCCGGCACAGAACGAGCATGGTCACGCAACTCGGACGGTGCGGGGGGATTCAGATCAACCACTGACGAATCCGGCGCATGATGATGGCGCGCCGTTGAGTGACCCGGCTGCAGCACCGAGGCACCCAGCATCGACCCACTGCCTCCGGCATACGGCGCCGCGGCGTGTTCTTGTCCGCTCCCTTGCATCATGGGCTGCGCTTCCCATGGCAATGCACCCACTTGATGGGTGGGGGCCTGCATCAGCACGCGAGCGCCTGAATTGCCGATCTCGCTCAGCTGCGGCTCAGTGGCAACGTCCTGCAGACGACTGTTCAGGGGCCTTTGCCTCTTCGCTGGTCTCAACTCCGCTGTATCATGCTCACGGTTGATGAGGACCTCCTCGCTTGATAGCTGGTTGCTCCTGTCCTGTGCAGCGATCCGCTCGTCCGGCGCGCGCTGGTCGCCGTCGCGCCAGATCAGGGGACGAAAGGACCCTGCGGGATCCGAGGCTTGGTGATGGGGCCCAGTTGGCACGAAAGACAATGGCAGAACAGCGTCGTCTTCATTAGCTTTCCCAGGGAGCTCGCGCCCGAGTTCGGACTTCCGGGGATGAGCTAGTGCACTGATCCCACCGGAGTTGTTATAGCGCTTGGCATCTTCATCCAGCGACCCCTCGTGAAGCCGAGCCGCAATCCCCGGCTTTTTGTTTTCAACCAGGTATTCACTGAAACGTCTAGGAGCAGATCCATAGGTCTGAATGGTAGCGGGATTCGGCCCGGTCGGCGCTGCCTTGTACTCTTTGATGGGAGCCGCTGTGTAATCTCTGATGAGCGCGGCGTCGGCAGGGTCGGGATTATTCAGGACAGCGGCGCGGTCCAGCACTGGCGCTCCGCCCGCCCACGTCTTGAGATGACCCACTGCTCTAGCCACGTCCGAGGAGCCACTCTTGCTCTCGTACTCCTTGAGATCCGGATCCAGCGACTCCTCGTGAAGCCGAGCAGCAAATCCCGGCCTGTTATTATCAAAGAGCCAACGACCAAAGCCGAGAAGAGAATTTACATGGCGCTTGACCGTGCTCTCCAATGCTGACCTCAGCCCTTCGACAACGGTCGCATCGTTGGAATAAAGAGGACGCTTGTCGGGACCGGAGACCCCTATTGGAGGATCTGGCTGCACCGCCGCCGGCACAGAACGAGCAGGGTCACGCAACTCGGACGGTGCGGGGGGATTCAGATCAACCACTGACGAATCCGGCGCATCATGATGGCGCGCCGTTGAGTGACCCGGCTGCAGCACCGAGGCACCCAGCATCGACCCACTGCCTCCGGCGTCGGGCGCCGCGGCGTGTTCTTGTCCGCTCCCTTGCATGAGTTGCGCCTCCCATGGCGATGGTAGAAGGTCCGCGTGCGGAATCGAGTCGAAATATCCCGACAAATCAGCGTCGACCATCTGCTTTTGCGACCGAGCCAGCGTTTCGGCCACCGCGGCCTCGCCAACCGCGGAGGGCGTCTCCTCAGCCCTGGCGAACGCTGGCCCGGCAGGCGCCGCCGGCACAGAACGAGCATGGTCACGCAACTCGAACGGTGCGGGGGGATTCAGATCAACCACTGACGAATCGCGCGCCGTTGAGTGACCAGGCTGCAGCACCGAGGCACCCAGCATCGACCCACTGCCTCCGGCGTAGGGCGCCGCGGCGTGTTCTTGTCCGCTCCCTTGCGTCATGAGTTGCGCCTCCCATGGCGATCGTAGAAGGTCCGCGTGCGGAATCGAGTCGAAATATCCCGACAAATCAGCGTCGACCTTCTGCTTTTGCAACCGAGCCCACCTTTCGGCCACCGCGGCCTCGCCAAGCGCGGAGGGCGTCTCCCCAGCCCTGGCGAACGCTGGCCCGGCAGGCGCCGCCGGCACAGAACGAGCAGAGTCACGCAACTCGGACGGTGAGGGGGGATTCAGATCAACCACTGACGAATCCGGCGCATGATGATGGCGCGCCGTTGAGTGATCCGGCTGCAGCACCGAGGCACCCAGCATCGACCCACTGCCTCCGGCGTAGGGCGCCGCGGCGTGTTCTTGTCCGCTCCCTTGCACCATGAGTTGCGCCTCCCATGGCGATGTATCCACTTGAGGGCCGGGATCATGCACTGGTTCGTCCATTTGCTTTTGCAACCGAGCCCACCTTTCGGCCACCGCGGCCTCGCCAACCGCGGAGGGCGTCTCCTCAGCCCTGGCGAACGCTGGCCCGGCAGGCGCCGCCGGCACAGAACGAGCATGGTCACGCAACTCGAACGGTGCGAGGGGATTCAGATCAACCACTGACGAATCCGGCGCATCATGATGGCGCGCCCTTGAGTGACCCGGCTGCAGCACCGAGGCACCCAGCATCGACCCACTGCCTCCGGTATGCGGTGCCAGGTGCTCGTCCCCCAGCATCATGGGCTGCGCCTCCCATGGCAATGCACCCACTTGATGGGTGGGGGCCTGCATCAGCACGCGAGCGCCTGAATTGCCGATCTCGCTCAGCTGCTTAGCTTTCCCAGGGAGCTTCTCTGGCCGACCCAATGCCTTCTGCGGCCCGCTGTGCTGCGCAGCGGCGTCCCCAATGGCACGAGCCTCCATGCCGACTGCGTCTTCCGGACGAGCAGCAAGGGCAATTTCGCGCCCGAGTGCGGCGTACGGCGGGAACTTCCGGAGATGAGCTAGTGCACTGATCCACCGGTTACCACTGGAGTCCAAATAACGCCTGGCATCTTCATCCAGCGACCCCTCGTAAAGCCGAGCCGCAATCCCCGGCCTGTTGTTTTCATGCAGGTATTGACTGAAACGTCTAAGAGTAGCCGCATAGTCCTGAGTGGTTTTGGGATTCGGCCCGGTCGCAGGCTCTGCCTCGTACTTTTTGATGAGAGCCGCTTTGTAATCTTTGATGAGCACGGCGTCGGCAGGGTCGGGATTCAGGGCAGCGCGGCCCACCATTGGCGCTCCGCCCGCCGACTCTTTGAGACGACCCAGTGCTCTAGCCACGTTCGAGGAGCCACTCTCGCGCTGGTACTCCTTGAGATCCTGATCCAGCAACGGATCGTCAAGCCGAGCAGCAAATCCCGGCTTGTTATTATCAAAGAGCCAACGACCAAAGCCGAGAAGAGAATTTACATGGTCCGTGACCGTGCGCTCCCCGACCTTACCGGCATAGAGTGCTGACCGCAGCCCTTCGACAACGGTCGCATCGTTGGAATAAAGAGGACGCTTGTCGCGACCGGAGACCACTACTGGAGGATCTGGCTGCACCGCCGCCGGCATAGAACGAGCATGGTCACGCAACTCGAACGGTGCGGGGGGATTCAGATCAACCACTGACGAATCCGGCGCATGATGATGGCGTGTTTCCCCGGGAACAACGTCCCGTACGAACACCGAGTCTGGGTTGCCTTGGTCCGGCGCGACTGGAGCCAGGGCTCTGTCGTGCAACGCTCGCGCTGACTGGCCGAGCCGCTTGATCCGCTGGTGAAACGTCCCAACGGGGCTTTCCTTAACCGCGTCTCGCGCCTGTCGGTCCATGAGTTCAAAGTTCGTGAGATAATTTGCCGTTCCAGATGTATCGTCACCCATGAGTCGGGTTTGTAGTGCCTGCCGATTGACGACGAGGTTGTTGAGGTTCAGGTCTGGCAGGTCTGGCAGGTCTGGCTGCCATCTTTGCAATCGCCCAACCAGCGCCCGCGTGCCGTCCACCACGTAGACTCCGCAATCCCACTCGTTGCTCTGCTGGGCGATGCGGGGTAAGTCCACGCGGGTCTCCAGGCTGGCGCCCAGCCTTTCTGCGAGGTGTTTTGCAAGCTTGTCATGCCATCCGCTGACGGAGTCATAATGATAGGCAACCGGCCGTTCCCGGTCGCTGCGATCAACGAACAGCAGCGACCAATGTTTGCCGCGCTCCGCAAGAGTCTTACCGCCATCGCTCACTGGCACGAACAGGAAGTCGGCTGTGTCGTTACCGTTCTGATTATGGACGATGCGCTGGAATGCGCTTAGCTTGTCGCTCTCGGAGCCCAAGCGCAGATGATAATTGGCTACGAGGGGATCCACGAACCGCGTCCGGGCGGCGAGTTCTGGATTGTTCCCCTGCAACTCCTGCTCCAGGAGCTGGTAATCCCTGTGGATATGTTCGTCGCCTAGCAATTGCAATGCGCCGAGCACCCGCCCGCTGGGGTCGCCGAAAACACCAAAAAACCCTTCGACCGCGGGGGACATCCCCTCAGGAAAGAGCTCTGGCGAGGCGGAATTCTCCGCCCGCAAGCTGGGCGGAGCGAATTCCGGTGGCCTCAGCGGCACCTCCTCGCTTGGTAGCAGGTTGCTCCTGTCCTGTGCAGCGATCCGCTCGTCCGGCGCGCGCTGGTCGCCGTCGCGCCAGATCAGGGGACGAAAGGACTCTGCGGGATCCGAGGCTTGGTGATGGTGCCCAGTTGGTACGAAAGACGATGGCAGAACAGCGGCGTCTTCATTAGCTTCCCCAGGGAGCTTCTCTGGCCGACCCAATGCCTTCTGCGGCCCGCGGTGCTGCGCAGCGGCGTCCCCAATGGCACGAGCCTCCATGCCGACTGCGTCTTCCGGACGAGCAGCAAGGGCAATTTCGCGCCCGAGTGCGGCGGACGGCAGGAACTTCCGGAGTTGAGCTAGTGCAATGATCCTCCGGTCACCACTGGAGTCCTTATAGCGCTTGGCATCTTCATCCAGCGACTCCTCGTGAAGCCGAGCCGCAATCCCCGGCTTGTTGTTTTCAACCAGGTATTCACTGAAACGTCTAAGAGTAGCTCCATAGTCGTGAATGGTTTGGCGATTCGGCCCGGTCGCAGGCGCTCCCTTGTACTCTTTGATGAGAGCCGCTTTGTACTCTTTGATGAGCACGGCGTCGGCAGGGTCGGGATTCAGGACAGCGCGGCCCACCATTGGCACTCCGCCCGCCGACTCTCTGAGACGACGCAGTGCCACAGCCACAGTCGAGGAGCCACCACTGCTCTCGTACTCCTTGAGATCTTCATCCAGCGACTCCTCGTGAAGCCGAGCAGCAAATCCCGGCTTGTTATTTTTAAAGAGCCAACGACCAAAGCCGTAAAGAGAATTTACATGGCGCTTGACCGTTTCCTCCTTGGCCTTACCCGCGTAGAGTGACCTCAGCCCTTCGACAACGGTCGCATCGTTGGAATAAAGTGGACGCTTGCAGCCGCGACCGTCGGAGACCACTACTGGAGGATCTGGCTGCACCGCCGCCGGCACGGGGGAACGAGCATGGTCACGCAACTCGAACGGTGCGGAAGGATTCAGATCACCCACTGACGAATCCGGCGCATGATGATGGCGCGCCGTTGAGTGACCCGGCTGCAGCACCGAGGCACCTAGCATCGACCCACTGCCTCCGGCGTACGGCGCCGCGGCGTGTTCTTGTCCGCTCCCTTGCATCATGGGCTGCGCTTCCCATGGGGCCGCGCCTTCGATGAGGCTCAGGTCTCCCTGAGACGGATGAGGATGGAACGGGTCTGGCAGAGCCGGAACGCCGGGGGCGGGAATTTGGGCAGCGGCTTGGCGCGCCTCGCCCGAGCGCTGCTCAAAGCCCTCTTGCCCGGCCTGTGCCGCTTGCTCTTGAGTTGCCGGGGGCTGCACCTGCCGCCAACCTGTTACATTGGATAGGTCAAATTTGTGCCGGTTCACGCTAGCCTCACGTCCACAGATCAGCTGAGCAACCTACTCGGGCATACTTACGAGAAGCTGACGAGGTCCGCGGTCCCGGAGCGGGTAGGCCTAATTTTCTGCGCGCCGATTGCGCTGGCGCGACGTAGCCCGGCCTTTTGCCAGCTCGGCAGCTACGGCTCGCAAAGAGCGCCGTAAGGCTTGCGGAGCCGCCCCTCAGCTCCCGTCAAGGAGCAATCCACAATTCACATATTTGGAGATGGCTCGCTGGTTTACCGGTCTGCGAGCCCCTGCAAGCCCATGCTTCAGATGCCGCCCGTGCAGAGGTATTTCATTTCGAGGTAGTCCTCGAGGCAATGGCGGGAACCCTGCGTCAGCGGGAGCGTCAGCTACATAGTCGATAACACGCGCTTTTTACCTCGGTCTCGGCTCGCAACGATGGATTGCTAACGGCGAACTCATGCTGGTCGGCAAGGCGATACTGGCTGGAGCATCAACTCGGCCGACGAGAGTGGCCACACCATCCTAGACAGGATCGGCCGATATGCCCGGCATCGCCGCTCTGCAAAAAGCACAGCGGGCATCCAGACGTTGCCGGGTTGACTATGGGTGTCCGAACCGCGAAAAGAGGCCGCTCTTTATGAGTGGCGTGCGCTGGCAGTCTAACCCCAAGCCCCCCGCCCGGGCTGCCGGCGCGCTTCTAGGAACATCGAGGTAGATGACGAGACTCCGAACTACATTTCCAAAGCTATCGGTGGATTCACATTTCAAGCCCAATCGATTTCCTACGGCCAGGCGCGAACGTTCGATTGGAACATTCAGAATTCACATCAAGGTGCACCGCTATTGCGTCCCGAACAGGTTCGGCTGCTCGATGACGACTACGAGATTGTTCTCATCAAAGGTCTGCCACCATTAAAAATTGAGGAAGGTGCGATATTTTCGGATCGCATTCTGAAACGCATCTTTGAAAGCCAGACAGGCGCCCTCCCGGAGCCGGCGCCCTTGACGGGAGCAGAGGAGGCGCTCTCCGCAGAATCTCAACTCGATGACCCGCTGTGTGAATTGGCGCAGGACTTTGACGATACAGTTTGATGTGAGGCTAGTATGAACCCGCGAAATAGTAATCCATCCCGTGTAACAGCTTTGTCGCAGGTGCAGGACGCCGGCTTGGAAGACGGGCAAGCGGTCCAGGCCCGGCGAGTGGGCTTTGAGCAGCACGTGTCCGAGGCGCTCCGGCCGCTGTTCGATGGTCGAGCTGACGAGCCGCCTACCGGTCCAGATGAGCTTCTGCGACTGGAAAAGGGGTTTCGCGAGGTGCTTCAGCGAGGGCAGGATCATCAAGCCGCCTCGTCTTTTTTCAGCGATCCAAGGATGCCCGCCGGACGGGATGACCCCAAGGGAAGCGTGTCGGACGCTTTCGCAGCAGCCGGCTCTAGGCACGCCGGAGTTGAGGCCGCCGCCCCGCCAGTGTTAGCTGCCAGCCAACAGCAGATCCGGCCCTCGCCAGTTGCGTTTGACCGACCGGTATCATCCTCGGCTGCTGCAGGCGTGCGCTTGTATGCCCCTTCGATGATCTCTCGGAAGACCAGTTCCGAAAACTGCGATCAGTTGCCCGCCTTGTGCTGCCGCCTCGCCGTCGAGGTCGAAACGCCCGCGAATCAATGGAAGGTCAGCGGGCCATGGGGGCAGAGTGCAACGGCGTCTACACCGCCTATTTGAGGGGAGAGGTACACTTGGCTTTCCTGTTCCAGCAGCATCCGGCCGCACACCGACGCGATGGGGAGCTAGAATTCAAATCGGACCTTCGCAAGGCACGCACCGCGGATCAAACGCCGTTCGTTTGGGAAAAATGGCTCAGTACCGACAAAGCTTCTGTAATGGCCCTAGTGGCCTCGGTCGCGCTCTTGGTCGCGATACAGTGGCAAGACCCCCAGATCAACGAGGCGGTCCTAAGCGAACTGCGGACGATTCAGATCAACTACGCATTGCTCCAGCGAGACGTCGCCCGCGCAGACATGGTATTGGACTTCCGTTCCGTTGCTTCTACCGGGCAAGCATTAAAAAGGAACCTTCAAAACTACCAACGCCTTGTTGAGATCTCGCCCAATGAGAGCTCCGGGGTGCACTCCAGGTTGGTTGCACAGCTCAAAAATTCCCTCGAAAACACAGAAGCTGCCATCTCGGCCTCGGCCGCGCAAAATGAGCTTCTGCAAAGCTCTCTGGTACGCTTTGCTCGCTCGGCTAATCGCCTTCGGGGGGGAGTGTCGAACAGGCCTGAATTTTCCAATCTGATCCTTCAATTTTCGGCCAGACCGGGATTCAGCCTCGCATTACAAATCGATCAGTCTCTCCGCCGACTTCCTCCTAGCCAGGACCAAGTCACGGAGGATGTTGCCCGCGAGGGCCGCGCTATCCTGTCCTCAATGTTGAGGTTGGACCGCGCTGTCAATCGGATCCCATCCTTCGACACGTTCGCCAAGGCTGCCGAATTGGAGCGAGAACATCTGAAAGCCTACAGCTTCGCCAGCGCGCAAGCGCAGCGTACACGACTTTTCTTTGGCTTGGTGTCCATATGCCTCTGCTTGTTTGCGACCATTCGAGCCTCCACGCTGCATGTGCGGACGAACCGGTTGGAAAGGCGGTTAGAGCTTGAAGCGGCGATGAGTGAGATCGAAGCTTGTTTCATCGACAGTCAAGCAACGAAGGCTTCGCGGCGCTTCTCCACCGAAGCAGCGCTTAGACTCATTCAATGCGTTTTCGATGCAGATCAATGCGCGCTTGCTCTGGTGGATCCGAGTATCAGCAGGAATACCGAGTACTTTGTCGCGAACAAGCGCATGCGCGTCTGGAACGCCACGCTAATCCATGAAGTCGTCTCACTTGTACACCCGGAACAGCCAGTGTTTCGCGTCGTTCCGGCGTCGGAAGTGGTTCGGACTGCCGTAGGCACTACCGGTGTTTGTCAAATTGTTGGTTGCAGGGCCTCCGATCAGCAGGCTGCGGTTTGTATCCTTGTTTTTGAAGGAGATCGCTCACCACCCTCCACAGACGACCTCCTGGTTCTGGCGAGCGCTACTGTGCGTTTAGGCAACCATCTTGAAATGCAACGTGTACACACGGAACGTAACCTTTTTGAGAGTCGATGGGAGCATGCGGAAAGGCTGACGGCGGTCGGCACAATCGCAAGCGGCGTTACACATGAATTCAATAATGTTCTAGGAGCAATAGTCGGCTACGCAGAGATGGCTAAAGGTCTTGTGCGCCGCCCCTCGAGAATTCGGGGCCACATCGGCCAAATTATCTTGGCCAGCAACCGAGCCAAGCTGATTATTGATCAAATTTTGTCACTAAGCCGAACTCGGAAGCGCGTGACGATGCCTTTCGACGTCTCGGAGAGTGTAATGGATCTCGCGCCATTGCTGCGGGTTACACTTCGTGCGGATGTTCAGTTGAACTTCAAGATCAACGAGTGGCAAACGGTGATCGAGGGCAGCCCGACCGAGATACAGCAAATCCTTATGAATCTATGCAAGAACGCGTCGGAGGCTCTCTTGAATGAGGGCCGTGTCGAGATTAGCGTTTCTCGCGCTCACGTCTGTCAAACGAAGCCCGTGGCTAAGGGCACCTTGAAACCGGGAGATTACGTTCTCCTCTCCATCAGCGACGATGGCCAAGGAATCGCAAGTTCGGTGCTTCCGCACATCTTTGAGCCCTTTTTTACCACGCGCTCTCGCGTCGGCGGGACCGGACTGGGTCTTGCTGCGGTGGACCGCCATGTGAGCGCGCTCGCAGGATGCCTTGACGTCACCTCGGCTGTTGGCCGAGGTACACGCTTCGATCTCTACTTACCGGCCTGCGCTGAGGAGCAGGTCAGAGCTGATAGCGCTTCCGGTCCATACGATGGATCACTTGGCAATGGAGAAATCATTGCAGTCGTGGAGTCCGATCCAGCAGCGTTGGAGATCTACAACGATAAGATCGCCGCGCTTGGTTATAAGCCTGTCGGCTTCGCGACCTTCGAAAGTCTTTGCGACTGGATCGAGAGCGGGAAGGCAGCCGACCTCCTAATTTTCGATCAAGCGACTTCCCTCGGGCCAGGACAGCCTGAAGCCGTACGTACCACCCTGATGACGGTGCCCATCATCGTCGTTGGTGGAAGCGACCCCATGCCGATCACATCTGGTAATCAGACCTTCGTCCTTTGGCTAGCCAAACCGGTCTCGTCCAGGACGATGGAGCATGCAATCCGTAGGATGATAATGGCATGATGCCGCCGACGCGCTCAGGCTACCGAGCTACCGAGGCAATCGGAGGCGGAGCCGGCTGGGATCCAGCAAATACAAGAGCGTCGGACGATCTCTGCGCACCCGGCTCATGGCGAGTTCCCCTCGAACACTGTCGTCGGCTTCCGCCCAAGGAAGGGCTCCCCGACCACAGCAAACCTGCCGCAGTGCTCGTGACCGTCAAGGACAAGTCGCCGCGCGATGGGGTCTGCGGGCCTCCATCCTTGACAAGTCACTGCGCGCTGGCGGCGACAGGCGACGGGTAATATAGGGTCTGGGCGAGGAGATGGTCGCCAATCGGTCATGCAAGATGGTTGACGAAAAGCAAAGCTTGACAATCATCGCCCCATTCACGCCAGACTCTCCTGTGCGCTCATCACTCGGCTACGGCTCCTCGCCTGCCCCGACAAGGCTATCGCCGCCCGGCCGGGCAAGCGATGTCCCAGGTTCCGACGTGTTCCATTCATGCTTGATGGACCTAGGCCCCGGCAGGGCGGGAGCATGAGGCTGGGTTCTCGGTCGCGGATCTGTGAGGCAAGCACGGGGTAAGCGAAGGCTCGACCCACCATTGGGGAGGCCGGCTTCGGCACGGAGGTGCGGCCTCGGCGTTGAGAGGCATCGGATCGGGTGTAGCAGGACTTTCGAACTAACTGCCGACAACACACTGGATAGGCTGTTCTCGTCGTTCGGTCCAGTTCACCAACGCCTGTGTCGACATTTTACGGCGCTTCACTACTCAGCGCCGCGCCCCTGAGCGCCAGCGAGTGGTCGTCGGCGGGCTCGATGGCGCTATCAGGTCGGGGACTCGACCTCTATGATCATCACCGACTTAATTCAAATTTGTCTGTATATATTGACGATTGCACCACCTTCACCTCGTAAACGGCAATGCGGGCGGATGGAGAGGGTTCTATGATATGACAAGCGATTTTTCCGCCGCCCGAGGGCATTTAGATCGAGCGTATGACTACCTTTGTGGGGATGACCCGATGAGTCAAAGGGGCCGAGAAGCCTTGGATCTGCTGATTGAGGCGGTTGCCGTCGAAGAGTTCAAGCAGCCACGCCAAAGCGCGGAGGTGCTGAGGTTTCCGATCGGGCGCCGCTGCTGAGGTAATCTCCACGGCCGCCATGTAGCCTCAGGTGGCAGGGACTCGCCGCCCCGTGAGGGCCGGGAACGAACGCATTGGCAAAAGGAAAGCCCACTTGCCAGACCCGCGCCCGGCCGGCGTGGTAAGAAGGCCGGCGGGTTCCCAAGCGGAGACATTGACGCCGGACTATGACGTTCTTTGCATCGGCAATGCAGCGCCGGCAACACCGCCGCCGGCGTAGGCAGCTTCGGCGGGCGCGCCGCTTCTTCGGCAGGTGTCGAACGACGCGCTCGGCGAGATCTACGCCCACGACATCCACGCCCAGGGCGTCGCCTTCGACACCGAACCGCTAGTGGGACAACCACCGACGGCATGCTCGATGATCTTCGTAACGCCCGATGGCGAGCGCTTATCTCGGCGCCTGCTTCGAACTCGGCCCGACGATGTCGAACCGGACAAGGCTTCGGGCACCAAGGTCACTTATTTCGAGGGCTATCTGGGGGACCCGCCGCGCGCCAAGCAAGCGATCCGGCAGACCGCGCGGCTGGCGCATGCCGCTGGGCGCGAAGTGTCGATGACGCTGTCGTATTCGTTTTGCGTCGACCCCTACCGCGACGAGTTCGTCGAGCTGATCCGCTCCGGCACGGCAGCAGCAGGTCGTCTGGATCGCCGGGACTATCCGGGTGAGTACGTCGGGGTAGTGTGCTGAGAGTTCTGCAAATTCGCTGAGAGGGGGCGGTCATGGCAGGCTGGTGATTGTTCACGTCACCGATTGCCGCGAAGGAACGCCACCATGACAAGACTGAAGTTAAGACCGCCAGCGCTGCCGTCAAAGCAAGGGCATCGGGTTGGTCGTGTCCGACGATCACGCCGGCCTGGTGGCAGCGATCGGCGAGGTGATCCCCGAAGCCGCCTGGCAACGCTGCTACGTGCACTTCCTCAGGAACGCGCTCGATCATCTGCCGAGGAAGCACGGCGACGACTGCCTGCAGGAATTGCGCTGGCTCTACGACCGGCGCGATCTCGCAGAGGCCAGGGCTGATCTTGCCGCATGGCTTGCCAAATGGTCGGCACGCTATCCGCGCCTGACAGGCTGGGCCGAGGATGCCATCGAACAAACCCTGACCTTCTTCAGGCTGCCGAGACAGCACCACAAGCATCTCAAATCCACCAACATGCTGGAGCGGCTCAACGAGGAAATCCGCCGGCGCACCTATGTCGTGCGCATCTTCCCCAACACCGAAAGCTGCCTGCGCCTGGTCAGGGCGTTGGCCGTCGAGACCAATGAAAACTGGATGGAGGCCAACCGATACATCAACATGGACGACCTGCGCGAGCACAAGAAGCTCGCTCTGCGCCAAGCCGCATGACCAGCATCATGGCCGCCCCTTTTTGCAGAACTTGACGCACACAACCACGCCATGAAGCGGCGAGATTGGCTGACGGGATAGACATCTCAAGAGAGCCGTCTGAAAGACAGACGAACCAGGGCAGGCGCATGGCATCGCTTTCGGATTTCGAGCAGGGGCAGAGCTTTTCCGTCGAAGCCGGCGGTCAGACGCTCACGATGGAACTGAGCGCGGTGCAGCCCATTGCCAACAGCCCGCGCGACGGCGGTGGCTTCACGCTGCTGTTCAGGGGGCCGCGCGACGCGGCGCTGCCGCAGGCTATCTATCGGTTCAACGGCAAAAGCGGCGCCCATGAGATCTTCATCGTGCCGATCGCTGCCGATGAGGCAGGGCGGCTTTACGAGGCGGTATTCAACTGATTTTTTTCGACCGGATCGGCCACGGGGACGCTCCGGCCATCAGGGCGATTTGGCAGCGCGGCGGCTCGACATATGATCGACTATATCGAGATTGCGGACGTATTTGACGGAGCGGCGTGTAGCGCACTGTGCGCGGAAATTCGGGCGGTCGTGGGCCGTCCGGCCGGCCTGCTGGGGCGTGCCGACCAGAAGATGGCATGGCCGGAGATCCGAAAGACCGTGCGCGCCGATGTTTCGCAGGCCACTGAAGAGCGAGTGAGTGCCCTGTTGGCGCAGCAGAAGGCGGCTCTGGAGCGGCATTTCGGGCTGCTGCTCGGCCAGGTCGAGAAACCTCAGTTCCTTCACTATCGGCAAGGCGATTTCTTTGTGCCGCACCAGGATGGCAACACGCCGCTCATTCACGACGAGTCGGGGTTCCGAAAGATCTCGGCGGTGATCTTTCTCAACCGTCAATCGGACAACCCTTCGCCAAAAAGCTATGCAGGCGGCTCGCTGGTCCTGCATGGGCCTTACAGCGGCCCGGGCCTGCGCGTTGCCATGCCCGCGTTGCCGGGCTCTCTCGTCGCCTTTCGTTCGGAAACGACGCATGAAGTCACCCCGGTCACGCGCAACGAACGTTTCACCATCGTCTCCTGGTATCGCGGCACGTGACGACCGGCACGGCCCTTACGGCGAACGGATCATCAGGTCGTAGAGGCCCTTGTCCTCGGCAACGGTGAAGCCGAGGCGTTTGTAGAGCCGCCGCGCTGGATTGTTCTTCTCGACATGGATCGAGACCGACTTGCCGACGGCGGCGGCCTCATCGATGAGATCGGCGAGCAACGCACCGCCAGACCCCTTGCCGCGATGCGCCGGCAGGAAGGCGATATCTATGATGCAATGCTCGCTCGCCGAGCGCTCGATATACAGGCGACCGATATCTTGCCTTGCCTGCTCGATCACCAGCCAGTCGGCGTTGGGATAGTATTTCTGGTAATGCGCGTGCTGCGCTTGAAACTGCATGTCGAGGAACGCCGTTTTCTGCGCATCGCTCCACGGCGTGACGGCAAGTTCTTCGGCGCGGGTCGAGGCGTAGAGCGCCGACAGGAACGGCAGATCGGCGTCCGCCATCGGGCGGAACGTCAGATCAATCCGCGCCGCGCGCACCCAGCAAAATATAACAGGCCCGTTGTCCACAATCGGAAGCTGGATCATGGAGTGGCGCTTACGGACGCGCCGGATAAACGCCTTGCATGGCAATGATGAACGTCATCGCCAGATAGGGAGGCAGGTTGTTGTGAGGCAACGTACTGCCCGCCATGCTCAGTGCCTGGGGGTCCATCTGGACCAGATTTTGCGAAGTGTTGTTCTGATACAGCGTTCCGCCCCCCGACTTCCCCAGAACAACCGCATCGGTAAGAGTTCCCTGGGCGCCACTCTCGGTGGACATCGCGACAAAATGATTATGTTGCGGCATTTCCGTTTGCAGAAGGGTGATGGACGTTTCGCCACCCGTCTCGCCGAGAAACCGCTCCGACAAGCCATTGCCCTGTCCTTGCCCCATGGGCGCGGAGCCAGCCATATTCGGCAACGCGAAGGTCGACTTGCCGTCGCCGCCGTAAACTGTGCCCAGCAGCGAAAACAGCGCCGTATTCTGCGAGATTGGCAGGAGCTGGCCATCGCAGGTCGCCCACCCCGTCGGGGCGAAATCTCCGGCAAAAATTCGAATTTCGGCGACGAACGGATTGGTCATGGCAAGTCTCTAGCTTTGCTGGGGGAAGATGCCAAATAGCGAGATGATGAAACTGACGGCGAGGAACGGCACCATATTGTCGTGAGGCTGGCTGCCGCCGGCCGGCGAAATGGCTCCGGCGGCCATGTTGCCATCAGGTGCGATACCCACATAGGGCGTCAGCAGGCTCGATGTCGCCAGGACACCGCCGGACGGACCCGGATTCTTGGCGATATTCGACGAACCGGTCCAGGTATGGGAATGGTTCGGCATTTGTTGGGTTGAAACAGTGACGGATTCGACCCCGCCCAGTTCTCCGATGATATAGGTCTGGCTGACCAGCGGGCCCTTGCCAGCATGGACGGGGATGCGGGATGCGAGGTTGGGCAGGGCGAATGTTTCCTCCCCGTCGCCGCCATAGGTCGTACCGATCAGATTGAACAAGGTTTCGTTCTCGGAGATCGGCATCAACTGGCCTTGGCAGAACGCCCAGCCATTCGGAGGGAAATTGCCACCGAACATCCTGATCTCGCCGACAAAAGGTTGGCTCATCGAAGCGTCCTCTTAATTTCGCGACGGGAATATGCCTTGGAGGGCAATGATGAAATTCAAGACGAGATAGGGCGATCTGTTCTCATGCGGCTGGCCGCCACCGACGAAAGTGATGTTTTCCTTCGCCATAGCCACCGCGCTGCCAGGCGGCTGATAGATCGGGCTGGCGTTCGCCCCCAACAGCGCGCCGGATGGATTGTTGACGTTGCCGGCAGTGTTCGATGCGTTGACGAAATGGTTGTGTGTCGGCATTTCGCCGAGCGTGAGCGTGTGAAACTCTTCGCCGCCCTGGCCGCCGACAATTGCACCGATAGGGCCGCCCGTATGAACCGGCGCACGTCCCCTCATATCCGGAAGGGCAAAATTTGTCTGGCCGTTGCCGCCGTACCTGGTGCCAAGAAGTGAGAACAATGGCTGGTTCTGGTTAAGCGGCAACAACTGGCCGTTACAAAATGCCCAGCCGCGCGGTGCATAGTTCCAGGAAATGATCTTGACTTCACCTAAATAAGGCTCGCTCATCCCCGTTCCCTCCGTTGGCCGCTTACTGTCTGAATTCTTGTATTATGCCTAAGTAAGACAACAAGTCGATATCAAATTCATAAAATATATTTCCTAGGACGAAATCCAAGGTTGCTGACTACGGTGTCGCGGCAGGCAGCAGTGGCAGCGGCTGGTTGAAGAACGTCCGGGTGTCCGTCAGTGCCGTTGCCCCGCCATTGACGGTTTCGATACCGGCCTCGCTCGCCTGCGGTACGTTGACCGTGCCGTCGGCGCCGCCGAGGCCGTCCGCGAGGAAGCGGATGGCATTGGCGTTGTTGACGTTGGTGATGGTGTTGGCATGAACGTCGGCATTGATGATAGCGCCGGCAAATGTGGCGGTGACCGTGATGCCGCGGCTGTCGGCATTGTCGCGAATGGTGTTGTTGGTGACCGTCGCGTGCACGGTGCCCGGCTGCACGAGCTGCGTGATCGAGACGCTGTCGCCACCGCTTATGCCGTTGACGCCGATGCTCTGGATAATGTTGTTGTCGATCAGCACCTTGGCGACGCCGAGGCTTTCATGCCCAACCCTGATGCCGTTGCCGGTTCGCGATCCCGAGGTTGCTACGCCTTGCGTACCGATGACGTTGTTGGCGATTGTGCCGTCAAGCGTCCGTGCGAGGTCGCCGCTGCTGAACACGTTGATGGCCGTCGAGTCGCTGTTGGTGACGGTGTTGTTCCGGACGGTGAAATTCAGATTGCCGCCCGTGCCGGCGCCGGAATTGCTGCTCTGGGTGAGGTTGATGCCGTTGTTCAGATTGTTGAATAGATTTCCCGTGGTCTCGCCGATGTGAGCGTTGACGGTGCCGTCATTGGCAATGACGAACAGACCGGTTCCAGGGATGACTCCCGGTCCGGGATAGGCGTTGTTGCCGGTGAAGGTTGCGCCGTCGACGGTCAGCGTCATCGTCGGCGCGCCGGCGACACCGGCGCCGTCCGCCTCGAAGATGAAGTCGCTGCCGGCATTGTTCGAGGCGCCGTTGTTCGAGAACGTGCCGCCGCTCACCACCAGGTTCGCCAACGTGCCGCCGGAATTGATGACCTGCACGTTATGGGTGAATGAGTTGGAGACCGTGAGGTTGGTGAACGTGGTGACGTGCGAGGCGTTGCCGGTAAGTTCGTTGAACAGGATTCCGGACTCGGTGTTGGCATCGGCATTGCTGTTCAGGGTCAGACCGTTGAGCACCACGCCGTTGACCCGCAGCCCCTTTATGCCGTTGCCCGCATTGTCGCTGATGATCATGTTGCTCAGGCTGACATCCTGAGTGTCGGTCAGGCTGACGCCATCGCCGGTCGAGTTCTGGATCGTGCCGCCGCTGCCCCCCGTCGCGCCGGTGCCGGTCACCACCAGATTGCCGCTGGTGCCGGTGTTGTTGAGCACGATGCCGTTGGCTGCACCATTGGACGCAATGCTCCTGAACGTCACGTCGCCGGCGCCGATCGTCGTGTTGGCGACATTAAGCGCCGTGCCCGTGCCGGACGCGATGGTGTTGCCGGTGCCCTGCACCGTCACCGTGCCGCCGCCGGTGGCATTGAAACCGGCGCCGCTGGTGGTGGCGATGACCAGCCCGCCATTGGTGAAGTTGATCGTCGCACCGGTATTGTCGCTCAGGCTGACGCCAGCCGCCGTGGTCGAGGTGATCGACTTCGACGCGCCGGAGAAGGTGATGATGCCGGCGACATTGTCGTCCAGCAGGAGGCCGATCTGGCCCGCCGCATTATGCGTGATGTTGCCCGACAGGGTGATGTTGCCGGCGGTCAGGGCGCGATCCTGGATGTTGACCGCCTGGCCGGTGCTGCCGCTGGTGATCGCGCCGGCATAGGTGAAGGCCGCCGTGCCGCCGCTGTTGGCGGTGCCTAGGCCATCGCCGATACGGATCACGGCGCTTGTTCCGCCCACCAGCGCGCCGGTGCCGAGGTCGATCGCTCCCGAACCGGTGACGGTATCGAGGATGACGGCGCTGGTGCCGCCGGCGCCTTTGTTCGTGGAAGCGAAGGTCACGCCGCCCGCCGCGATGGCAACGCTGTCAAGGTTGACCGCGACGCCGCTGCCGGTCGAAATCGTGTTGCCCGAGCCGATAACGGTCACGGTGCCAGTACCGTTGCTCGTGGCGTTGAAGCCGGTGCCGGAGGTGGTGGTGATGGCTAGGCCGCCGCCGGTGAAGTTGACCGCGGTGTTGGTGTTCGCCGTCAGGTCGACGGCATTGTTGGCTCCGGTGGTCAGTATCTTGCTGGCGCCGGAGAAGTTGATCGTGCCGCCGGTGTTGGCGTTGACGAGGATCCCGTTGGCCACGCCGCCGGTGGCGCTGAGAGTGCCCGACAATGTCGTGGTGCCGGCGGTGCGGGTGGAGATGCTGACGACGTTTCCGGCCGTGGTCTTTGTGACCGAGCCGGCATAGCTGACATTGGCCGAGCCGCCGGTGACCAGGAAGGCCGCGCCGGTCGCGCCGCCGAGCGCACCGGAGCCGAGGCTGACAGTGCCGGCGCCGGTGACATTGGTCAGCGACACGTTGTTGGTTCCGCCGGTCGAATTGGTCGAGGTGAAATTGATGCCGGTGGTGGTGGCGATGCCGTTGAGGTTGACCGCCTGCGCGGAAGTGGAGCTCACCGTGCCGGTCGTCACATTGACCGTGCCGCCATTGATGGCGCTGAATCCGGTGGTGCCGTTGGTGACGATGTCGAGGTTTGCGAAGCTGACGGTCGAGGCCGTGGCGCCGTTGTTGATTGCGACTGCGGTGCCGGTCATCGGCGTCGTGGTGCCGAGATCGACCGTACCGGTGAAGCTCACCGTATTGGCCGCCGTCGCGCCGGAAATGCTGATGCCGCTCGCAGCGCCGTTGGCGATCACCGAGCCGGCGAAGGTGAAGCTGCCGCCAGCGCGGGTCGAGATCGTGGCCGCCGCGCCCGACGTGCTGATGATGGAGCTGGCGCCGTCGAAGCTGATCACCGCGTTGCCGCCGGTCACCGAAAGGCCGCTGCCGCCCGATATATCGACATTGGTACCGGCAATCGTGCCGCCAGTGCCCGACGCGCCACCGAAGGCGATGCCGGTTCCGGTCGCCGCCGTGGTGATGTTGACGTTGGTCAGCGTCGTCGTGCCGGTGGTGTTGTCGAGTTTGAAGGCAATGCCGGTGGCGCCGGTGCTGGTGACGTTGGTGATGGTGGTGTTGGACGCGTTCAGCCACACATCGCTGGCGTTGCCGGAGAAAGTAACGTTGTTGATCGTCGTGCTGTTCGACGGCGTGATCTCGATACCCTGCGTGGCGAAATTGCTGATGGTCATGTTGCTGATGACGGTATTCCCAGCACCCGCGCCATTGTCCTTGACGCCACGCGCGGCACCCGCCGGGCTGCCATTCAGGATGAAGCCGTCGATGATGTTGCCGCTGGCGCCGAGCGTGATGACATTGTTGCCGGCGCTCGTCGTCAGCGTCGCGGCGCCATTGGGCGTCTGGTCGATGATCGAGATGCTGTTGCTGGCGAGCTGGATGGTGGAGGGCACCGTCAGCGCCAGATTGATGTTGCCGTTGCCGAAGCCGCGCACCTGCTCGCCGGTGGCGAGAGCCAGCGTGTCGTTGCCATTGCTGCCTGCCGCGGTGATGGTGCCGCCATCGTTGACGAGAACCAGGATGTCCGTCGCCACGGCTGCTGCTTCGGCGGTGGCCAGCGTCGCGAGATTGTTCTGGTCGCGACCGCTGCCGTCACCGGTCGCGGACGCGCCGACGAAATAGACCTTGCCGACTCCGAAGCCCAGGCCGGGAGCCGATTGGAAGTTCACATCCTGGAAATTGTAGGTGCCAGCAACCGGCGCACTGGAGGCATCGATGCCTACATTGGCGCCGATGGTCGAGAGCTGGTCGGTCGCCGATTCGCCGTCGCCATAGGTGAAAGCGAGGTTGGTGGCGCTGTTGAGGAACACGCCGGTGTTGACGCCGGCAATGCTGGAGCTGGCGCCGCCGACAACGGCATCGCCGAGGCGTACCGTCTGGCCGCCAGTGGCGCCACGCAGGTCGACGCCTATCGAGGTGCCGGCGGCGGCGGCATTGGTGACATCGAAGTCATTGGCCGTCACCGCCGCATTGATGGTGGCACCGTTGAGGTCGAAGGCCACGCCCGTGGTGCTGTTCAGGCCGATGTCGAGATCGTTGAAGGACAGCGCCGCGCCAAGCGCGCCGGAAACATCGACACCACGCGTGGTGATGCCTTGCAGGTTGACCGTGCCGAGAATGATGGCGCCGCCGCCCGACGAGGCGATATTGGTCAGCGAGATGCCGGTTGCGGCGGCAGTGGCCGAAACACTGTCGAAATTCATGCCCGCAGCGCCAATCGTAACGCCATTGAGGTTCAACGCGGTGCCGCCGGCCGTCGTGGTGATGCTGTTGTCGCTGAGGAGCGCGCCGACGCTGACCGTGCCACCGCCGCTGGCGTTGAAGCCCGTGCCGGAGGTGGTGGTAATCATCAGGCCACCCGTATCGAAGTTGATCGTCGCGCCGGTGTTGGTCGTCAAGTCGACCGCCGTATTGGCGCCAGTGGTCAGCGTCTTCGTGCCACCGCTGAGAGTGATGGTCCCGCCGGAGTTGCCGTGGACATAAATACCATTGTCGAAACCGCCGGTGGCGCTGAGCGCGCCGGACAGTGTGACCGTGCCGCCGGTGACGCCGGAGATGTCGACGATCTTGCCGGCGGTGGTCTTGGTGACCGTGCCGCCATAGCTGACGGTCGCAGCACCGCCGGTGAGCTGGAATGCGACGCCCGAAGCGCCGCTCAATGCGCCGGATCCGAGGCTGACTGTTCCGGTGACATTGGCCAGGCCAACATTGTTGGTGCCGCCGCCCGACGAGGTCGAGTCGAGCGCAATGCTGGCGGCGACGTTGATGAGGTTGATCGCCTGGCCGCTGGTCGAATTTACCGTCTGGGCTGCAGCGGAAGCGGTGATGCCCATAACGCCACCGGTCCCGACAATGCCGGTGCCGCTGGTGGTATCGATGGTCAGGCCGTTGAGGAAGTTCACCGTGCCGGCGCTTTGCGAGAAGCCGACGCCGCTGCTCGTGTCGATGTTGGCGAGGCCGGCGATGTTGAGGTTGCCGCTGACCCAGTTGATGCCGCCGCCGGTCGTCGCGACGTTGTTCACCGTCACCGTGTTGAAGTTGAAAGTGCCGGGATTGGTGTTGATCGCACTGATGCCGAAGCCTGTGGTGCCGGTGATGGTGGTGGCGCCGCTGACCGTGACGGTGGCGTCAACGCCATTGAGGGCGATGCCGTTGACGCCACCGTAGGCGGTGATGCTGTCGAACTGGATATCGCCGGATACACCGGACAGCGTCAGGCCATAACCGCCGACGCCATTGCTGCTTGTGCCGGCGACGAAGGCGCCGCCGTCGACCTGGTCGATGCCGACGGTCGCTGGAACGGCATCGAAGGTGACACCGCTCACCCCAAAGCCGCCGGTTTCGCCATTGTTGCCCAGAAGCGTGATGTCGGAGAAGGCGCTGACCTTCATCAGCCCGGCGCCGACCGTGCCGTCAACCTTGGCAATGTCGCCGCCGGTTGCCGACAGGATCAGGTTCGACAGTGCGATCTGGCTGGCAGCGGCGCCGTCGGTAAGCGACAGGGCGCCACCGGTGCCGCCGGCGATCGTGGCGCGGCGCAGGATAAGATCGGTGATGTTGGTGCCGGAGATGCCAAGGCCCGCACCGGTGTTCTGCACGATGACATTTTCGATGCCGGCCTTGCCGGAGAAATCGATGGTGTTGCCGTTCGCGGTCGTCAGCGTCGCCAGCACGCTGTCGACATTGGACGCTGCCGTGATGACGGTCGAGGCATTGATGCCGCTGAAGCTGAAATTGCCGCCGAGGCCGCCGCCGACGGCGCCCAGCGGCGCGGTATCGATGGAATCGCCGGCCTTGAGACCGATCAGGATCTGCCCATCGGCAAGGTTGAGCGTGTTGTTGCCGCCGCCATTCTGCTGAGCCTGCATCATGTCGATGAGGTTGCTGGTGCCGTTCTGCGACGTGTCGACAAGGATGACAACCGAGGCGCCCGACGCTTCCGCGCCGGCAATCGAGCCCGGATTGGCGGCGGTGCCGTCGCCGTCGCCGTCCTGGTCGACATAATAGGTGGTCGGTCCCTGGGCCTCGGAGAGGTCGCCGATGAAGCCGCCATTGGCGCCGTCGACATCCTGGAAATTATAGGTGCCGCCGACCGGGAAAACGCCGGTGGAATTGAGGATGTCGATTGCCTTGACCGTCGACAGCTTGTCGACCGCGCTTTCGCCGTCGCCATAGATCAAGTTGATCGCCGTCGTCGGGGTGAACTGGAAGCCGATGCCGGGTCCGGCGCCGCCGATGCTGGAGGATGCGCCGGCCGTGTTCGGATCGCCGAGCTGGATGGTGCCGGTGCCGGTGGTGTTGGACAGGTTGACGGCGGTGGTGCCGGTCGAGGAAGCACTGGTGAGCGTGAAACCGCCAGTCGTGAAGATGCTGTTGACGACTGCATCGGCGAAGGTGATGCCGGTCGAATTGTCGCCGGGCATGGCGATGGTCAGGCTGGCGAAGTTTACCGTCGAGCCGAGCGTGCCGGAAATGTCGACGCCGGTCGAGGTGATGCCTTGCAGGTTCACCGTGCCGAGATTGAGCGTGCCGCCGCTGACATTGTTGAGCGAAACGCCGGTCGCCGCTCCATTGACCGAGATGGAGCTGAAATTGATGCCGCCGGCGCCGACCGTCGCGTTGTCGAGGTTGAGCGCGGTGCCTGTCGTCGTGGTTATCGAGTTGCCCGTGCCGCTGACGCTGACCGTGCCGGCGCCGAAAGTGCTGGCGGTGAAGCCGGCGCCGCTCGAGGTGGTGATGACCAGGCCGCCATTGGTGAAGTTGAGCGTGCCCATGCCCTGGGTCGGGCTGATGCTGGGCAACTTGACGATCGCGTCGTTGGTGCCGCTGCTGGTGTTGAAGATCTTCGACGCACCGGAGAAGGTGGCCGTCCCGTTAGACGATCCGTCAAACCGCACGCCGATGCCCGTGCCGGTATGATCGATCGTGCTTGAAATATTGTAGACGCCGTTGGCGTTGCCGGTGAAGACGAAGGCCGCCGTACCAATGCCAGTTGCTGCCGTAGTCGAAACGACCGAACCGCTCATGTTGAGCTCGCTCCAGTCGGCCACGGCCTGCACGACCATGCCGGTGTCGACCTTGATCGAGCCGTTGTAGTTCAGCGTGGCGTGAATGAGGTCGTTACCGCCGCTGACGGCGATAGCCGCACCGGTGGTGCTTGTCGTCGCGCCGATGCTGGCGACGCCGCCATTGCCGCCAACGTTGATGATTCCTGCCTGCAGGCCGTTCGTGACAATGCCGGCTTCCCCACCGTCGATGGTCAGGGTGGAGCCGGCGACGTTGGCGATGTTTATGGTGCCCACTTGCGGGCCGCCGATATCGAACCCTCGGTAGCTGACGTCGAGATCGGTCGTGCCGGTGAAATTCACCGCACCGGCGCCGAGCAGGGCGTTCAGCGAGGCGCCCATGTAGCCGGTATCTTTCAGGCCGCCAATGTTGACGTCGCCCGCCAGATTGGACCCTGTCAGCAAGACGCCGGCAGCGTCCGATGTCGATACGGCCGAGACGCTGTCGAAGGTGACGCCGGCGACGCCGACGTCGGCGAAGACAATGAACAGACCATTGCCGCCGGAGGCGATCTTGTTGCCGGTGCCGGACACGCTGACGGTGCCGCCGAAGGCGGCGCCGAAGCCTTCTCCGGTCGTTGTCGTTATATCCAGGCCGCCATTGGTGAAGTTGATCGTGCCGTCCGTGTTGTCATACGGGACGATGGCGGAGAGGGGGCCTGTGTAGCCGATCTGTACAGCTGTCGTCGCGCCAGAGCTTATCTTCTTGCTGCTTCCCGAGAAGGTGACGGTCGCCGCCGTGCCGTTGGCGATGCCACCGATGAAGATCTGGCCGCCATCGGCTGCGTTGCCGTCGGTCAGATTGCCCGACACCGTCACCGAGCCGCCGGTCAGTTCCTGGATCGAGACGGCGGCACCGGTGCCGTTGCTGGCGATGGTGCCGGCATAGGAGATGATTGCATTGCCGCCGCTCTGATCGGCCGCCGAGCCGACATTGAAGGCTGTACCCGAACCGGTGTTGGTCAGCGTGCCGGTGCCGAGCGCGACCGTACCGGTCAGATGCTGCAGGTCGACACCGCTGCCGGAATTGAAGCTGGCGCTTGTCGAGGCGAAATTGATGTTGGCCGCAATGCCGTCGAGCGCCACCGCTCCCGCATTGGTGGCATTGATCGTTCCGGTCGTGACGTTGACCGAGCCGCCTCCGGTTGCAGTGAACGCCGTTGCGGCGTCCGTGGTGATGTCGACATCGGCGAAGGTGATTGTGGCGCCGGTGTTGTTGGTCAGCGATACGCCGCTGCCGCCGATCGTCGCCTTGTCCGTGAAGTTGACCAAGCCGCCGGTGCGGTTGGCGATTGCGATGCCGCCACCGGTCAGCGTGCCGGGCGTCGCGCTGTTGGGCAAGGTGCCGCGGGTGACCGTAATGTTGCCGTTGCCGCCGTCGACATCGAGCAGCGTGCCGGCAACGTTGATATTGTTGTTGATAATCGACAGGTTGCCGGTGAGGCCGTCGACGTTGAACGCCGTCTGGCCGGCAGCGACATTGCTGACGGTGACGCCTTCGATAACGATGCCGCCGGAATTGTTGAAGCCACCCACGCTCTGGTCGATGGCGAACACCGAGCCGCTGCCGCCGCTGTAGTCGAAGGCGGTGTTGCGCACCTGATTGCTGCCGAGCAGATGAAGGGTGTCGCCCGTGCTCTTGACCACGCCCTCATCGCCGGTGACATTGCCGCCGGTGGCGCCGAGATTGCCCTGCACATTGACCGGCTGGAACGTACCGGAGGTGAGGATGGAATTGCCGTTGCCGAAACCGGTGATCGACTGTCCCGAATCGAGCGTGAACGGCGTCGCGCTGAGGTCGACGATGCCGACAAAGGCGAAGGTCTGCGTGCCAACCATGGCATCGGCCTGGGCGGCCGTCACGGTGGTGACATCGGCGCTCAGCCCGTTCGTGCCCGCGTGAATAGTGCCGCCTGTCTGCGAGATCATGACGACCCCGCCGACAGTTACCGCCAGTTGGGCATCGCCGGTGAAGACGACATCGTCGAAGTCGTAGTTGCCGAGCGCCGGATCCAGCCCGATCGTATTGACAGTGTAGCCGCCGGTTGCGGCGGTGATGAAGGATTCCAGCCCATCGGCGGAATTGCCGTCGCCGAAGGTGAAGTTGGCGTTGGCCGACGTGGCCGTGGTGCCGCCTGACGACAATTCGACACCGACGCCGACATTGTCGATCTTGGAGCCCTGCAGGAAGGTGATCGTCTTGTTGCCGGTCGTCGACGACAGGTCGATGCCGCGCGAGGTCAGGTCGCCGGTGCCGGTAATGCTGGTCAGCCCGAAATCGGCTGTCGTTGACGAGCCGCTGAAGTCAATGCCCGTCTGGTTCAGCCCTTCGCCGAGCAACACCGTCGTCGTACCGAAACTGACGTCGTTGTTTGTGCCGCTGAAGTTGATGCCCGCGCTGCCATCGGCAGAACCGATGACAACGATGGTGGGGCCAGAGAATGTGACTGACCCGGTATTCCCCCCAATATCGATGCCGTTGAGGCCGGCCTGGCTGATTTCCGCATAGCCGAAGCTGACTGCCCCGGTATTGCCGCTTAGCGCAATGCCATTGCCAAGCACCTGGCTGATGAGCACGTCGCCGCTGAAGCCGACCGTTGCCGTGCTGCCGCTGATCGAGATGCCGTCGCCGGTGGTGCTGCCGATCGTCGTCGGGCCGGTAACGCTGACGCTGCCGCTGACGCCCGAAAGGCTGACGCCGGTTGTGCCGCCGACGTGGCCGATGTTGGAGAGCGTGACACCGAGCCCGATATTCGACGCCGTAAAGGCGGATGTGGTGTTGTTGTTGACGGTACCGCCGTCGATCGAAAGCGAGCCGGTGCCAGTTGACGTGGCCTGGACGCCGCTGCCGCCATTGCTGGTCGCGTTGAGCGTCTGGAAGCTGGTGATGGCATTGCTGTTGATCAGCAAGCCGTCGCCGGCATTATCCGACACCGTCGTCGTGCCGGTGAAATTGTAGGTGCCGTCGCCCTGGATCGACAGCCCAGCGCCGCCATTACCGGTCGAGCTCAGATTGCTGCCGGAAACGTCGTTGGCGCCATCGAACAGCACGCCATTGAGGGCGGTCCCCGACACGGTCATGCCGGTCAGCACGACGCCGGTAATGCCGCTGCCATGGATGCCGTTGGCGGTACCGCCGGAGATGTTGAAGTCCTGGAGCGAGGTATTGTTGGCCAGCGTGACGACGTCGCCGCTGCCCGAAGCGGTCAGCGTTGCGGCACCGGCCGCATCCGAGATGGTGCTGCCGTGATCGACGTTGTCGCCGGTCACATTGATCGGCAGGCCACCGAGCGAGAAGGTGCGGCCGTTGCCGAAAGAGGCCAGGGTCTGCCCCGCTTCGAGCGTAAAGCCGTCGGTGTCGTCGATGACACCGCGATTGACCAGCACGAAAATCGCGGTGCCGTCGGTATTGTTGTCGGCGTCGGTGATCGAAGCCAGGTCCGAAAGCGAGGTACCGTCGCCTGTGCCGCCTGCGGCGACAAAGATCAGCTGCGTCTGGTCGAACAGTTGCGGCCCGTTGAACGTCGCCGTGCCGAATGCGTATTGGCCCGAACCGGAATTGAGGCCGCGTGCGTCGAGCGAGGCGAGGTTGCCGCCGATCGAGCCGCCACCGAAGGTGAATTGGGCGTTGGCGGTGTCGGCCGGCGAGCCGGCAATGCCGAGCCGCACGCCGGTGCCGACATTGGCGATGATGCCGCCATTGGTAATGATGATCGTGCCGCCGTTGGTCTGGACAAGGTCGATGCCGATGGACGTCGTGCCGCCGGTGCCGTTTATGTTCAGCGCCTGCGCCGTGAAATTGGTCTGGCTGTTCGAGAAGTCGAGGCCGATGCCGGAGCCGAGCCCGGAGATGATGATGTTGCCGGCGATGACGGACGCATTGAGGCCGGTAAACACCATGCCGTCGGTGCCGGGATCGGTGATGTCGATGTCGCCGAAGCGGATCGCGGCCGGCGAATCCGTGATCGCGATGCCCGGTCCGGTCGTGTTCGAGATCGTCGTCGCGCCGTTGACGGTGAAGCTGCCCGAAAGATTCTCGAGCACGACGCCCGATGCGCCGCCGGTCTGGGTGATCGAATCCAGCACGATATGGGCGGTGATCGGATCGATGAAGACACCGACGCCGTCGTCGCCGAGCGCCTTGTTGGCCGACACCTGGCCGCCGCTGATGGTGATCGAGCCGGCGACCCCGGTGCCCTTCACGGTAATGCCGGCATCGTTGTTGTCGAGCGCGTTGAGGGTGGCGAAAGTGTAGGTGCCGTGGCCGGTTATATCCAGGCCGTCGTCGCCATTGCCCTGCAGCAGCGTCGTGCCGGTGAAGTTATAGGTGCCGTCGCCTTCGATATGCAGTCCGTCGAGGCCGTTGCCGGTCGCGGTGAAGTTCGAGCCATTGACGCCGGTCGAGGTGCCGGTGAAGTCGGAGCCGTGGCCGCCGGTGCCGGTGACCGTGACGTTGGTCAGCGTGGCGCCGGCGATGTTGTTGCCGAAGATGCCGTCCTTGCCGCCGGTGATGGTGATACCGCTCAGCGTGTTGCCATTGGCGAGCGTCAGGACGTTGTTGGCGGGGTTGGTGCCCTGGATGGTGCCGTTGGAGCCGCCGAAATTGTAGGTGCCGATGCTGCCGTCGGCGAGCCGCGCCTGGACACCGCCGCCACCGCCGATAACGGTCTGTCCGTTGGCGAGCGTCACGCCGGCTGTCGTAATGTTGCCCTTGCCGCCCAGCGCGACGACGACGCCGTTAGCGCCGGCGCCGGCGACTGCATTGTCGAGCGTGGTCGGGTCGCCGATCGTGCCGAGGCCGAGGGCGTCGTTGTCACCATCGGCAAAGAAGAACTGGCCGAATGCCGTGTTGGTGGCGGCATTGATCGCCACCCGCGTCGACGTGCCGGTAACTTTGTCCTGGCTCTCGATGCGAACGCCGATGTCGCCACGCACGCGCTCGTTGACGCGTTTGCGCAGGCCGGGGCTGACCGGATAGACCGGCTCGGCGCCGTCATCGGCCGAAGACGAGCCCTTGTCGAAAGCGTTGAGCGGCACCGTCAGCCGGATGCTGCCGGCGAACTGGGTGTCATCGCGGTTGTCGTTGCGCACCTCGCCGGTGAAGGTCAGCGACGTGCCTTTGCCGATGACGTCGCCGATCGAATATTCCAGGCCGGCCTTGGCGCCGGTGATGCTGCCGTCGTCGCCGTCGGGATCGCCGAAATGGTAGGCGCCGACATCGAAACGCAGTGAATGGTTCTCGGGCAGGTTGAGCGGCACCTGAACGCCGACCTCGCCCTCTATGCCCCAGGCCGCGTAATCGCGGTGGGCGATGGCCGATATCTGCTCGATCAGCTGATGACCGACCAGCGACAGGCTCGACTCTTGCCCGGCCGTGCTGCGGTCGCCGCTGATCGGCAGATAGACGTTTACGTGCGCATCGTATTTTGAGGTGATGGCCTCGAGGCCGAGCGTCGAGGCGACGAACTGGTGACTGTCGTGGTTCTGGATGTTGAGATAGGCGTAGCCGCCGATCATCAGATCCGGATTCACGATGCGGCGAACGCCGAGGCCGACGTCCTGGCCGAAGCCGTCGTCGAAATCGTATTTCGAGCGCACATCGAGAAAGAGAACGGATTCGAGGTTCTGCTTCAGCGGCAGGAAACCCTCGATCGCCGTGTTGCCGCCATTGTTGTTGGCGCCGATGATGGCGCGGACCTGCGGCTGCCACAGTCCGGTGTCGCCGGCATGGGCGGCTATGCCGGTAAGGGCAAGTGCCAGAGTGGACAGCGCAGTCGTCTTCCAGAGATGCCTGGAAAAACCTGACCGGCGATACTTGCTATTCGCCCGGAAGCTTCTTCCGTGCGTCGCCATGTCATTGATCTGCCGAGTTTTCTCGGTCGTCTCCATCCCTTGCGAACCCCGACGAGTACACGCTCCGTCGCTAATACTATCCGAATCCCAGTGTATAGCGAGCATGATTGTTTGCTTTACACGTACAAGATTTCAAAGTTGTTTATTGTGGTAATCCAGCAACAGTAATTTAGCCGGCGCTCATGTACCGTATTGGCTTCCCCGCCAGGCTCGGCTGTTGTATCAACGCGCTGGGCGAAACCCTGACACGACGAGGATCGGGTGGCTTCATTGCTGAGAACCGTTTGTGGGCGGGCCGCCTGGGTCGGCGCGCTATGGCTGGTCGTGTCGGCAGGGTCGGCGCTTGCCGAAGAGCCGAAGTCAACCAAATCTGCCGAGACAAAGCCTGCAGAAGGCAATCCATGGTCGCTAAACTGCGCTAGCGGATCGGCCGGCACCGAGCTTCAATGCCAGGTCTCCCAAAACCTTACCGAGGCCAAGACGGGGCAGCGCGTTCTTACCGTTACGGTTCGCCGCGACAACGGCAATGGCAACCTCGCGATGCTGCTGGCCTTGCCGCACGGGCTGTTCCTGCCTTCCGGCGCCTCGTACCAGATCGACCAGGGGCAGAAGACGACCATCGCCATCCAGACCAGTGACCAGAACGGCGCCTATGCGGCGACCCCTTTGTCGGCGGACCTCCTCAAGGCGATGAAATCGGGAACCAACCTGAACATCGGCATCGAGTCGGTGACGCGCAAGCCGGTGACCATTCCGGTCTCGCTTGCCGGATTCACTGCCGCGATCGACAAGCTTCAAGCGTTGAAATAGCCGGCCTATCTCGGCAGATGCGTAAGCATCAGCTTACGTTATAGTCTAGCCGGGCTCACACGTGCTTGCGGCCGCCTGTCTCGCGGAACCAGCTGTCGGGGTAGGGGTACCACCAGTCCTTGATCGCCGGTCTGTGGTCGATGATGACCATCTTGGAGCGTCGGAAGGCGTCGAGTCCCTGGCGTCCCAGCTCGCGGCCAAGGCCTGATGCCTTCCAGCCGCCGAAGGGCAGGGCGTCATTGTCGATCAGCGGGTTGTTGACCCAGACCATGCCGGCCTCGAGCCGCTCGGCCGCTTCATGCGCCTCGGCGAGGTCGGTGGTGAAGACCGAGGCGCCGAGCCCGAACGGGCTGTCATTGGCAAGCCGGATCGCTTCGTCGAAATCCTTTACGCGGCAGATCGCTGCGACCGGCCCGAAAAACTCTTCGCGCACGATCGCCATATCGGGTGTAACCCCGGTCAGGATCGTTGGCTCGTAGAACCAGCCATTGTTGTGCGCCGGCGGAATGCGCCCGCCGGCAACGGCTATAGCGCCGTTGCTGATAGCATCATCGACCAGCCGCATCACTTTCGCCCGGGCGGCTTCGCTGACCAGCGGGCCGATCTCGGTCTTGTCCATGCCATTGCCGATGCGCAGCGCCCGCGTCTTCTCGGCGAACAGCTCGACGAAGCGATCGTGAACCGAGTCGACGACAAAGAAGCGTTCGGCCGAGGTGCAGACCTGGCCGGTCAGGTGGAAGGCGGCGGTGACGCTGCCGGCTGCCGCCACGTCGAGCGGCGCGTGCTCGCTGATGATCAGCGGATCGCTGCCGCCGGCTTCGATGACGCAAGGCTTCATGCGCTCGGCGCAGGCGACTGCCACGGCTTTGCCGGCGGCGACCGAGCCGGTGAAGGCGACAGCGTGGGTGCGCTCGGAGGCGATCAGCGCCTGCGCGGTGGCGGCCGTGCCAGGCAGGCAGGCGACCAGCCCTTCCGGCAGTGAACGGAACACCGTCATGTAGTCCAGCGTCGACAGCGTCGTCGCTTCGGCCGGCTTGATGACGCAGCCATTGCCGGCGGCAAGCGAGGCCGCAACGGTCCAGCACATCAGCAGGATCGGGAAGTTGTAAGGCATGATGTGCACGGAGACGCCATACGGCTCGTAGCGCGCATACTGGAACGACCCGGCCTGCGTCGTACCGGCGATCTTGCCGGCGTCGTCGCGCGCCATCTCGGCATAGTAGCGGAAGATCGGCGCGCAATTGGCGATCTCGCCGATTGCTTCGGGATAAGGCTTGCCCATCTCGCGCACCATCAGCTCTGCGCAGCGGGTGAAGTCCGCCGCCTCGATGGCGTTGGCGACCGCATGCAGATGCTTTGCCCGGCTCTTGGCATCGAGCTTCTTCCAGGCGGCTTGTGCCGTGGTTGCGGCACACAGCACCGCATCGACCTCACCGTCCGTTGCGGCGGAGATCGAGCCGACGGTCTCCAGCGTCGCCGGATCGATCACCGGTTTTGCCGTGCCGGTCATCGGCCGGTAGTCCGGATTGACGAAGAAAGCCGGCCGTTCAGCGGAGAATTGCATGGTCGTCCTTTCAGGTCCGCTCAGCGGATCATGTAGACCTTCTTGATGGTCTCATGGACGGTGCAGACGCCTTTCCAATTCTGAGGAAAGAACGCCGCCGTGTCCGGCTCGATCTGGATGACCTCGCCCGATTCGTGCACATAGGTGCAGCGGCCCTCGAGGAAGTGGCAGAACTCGTCGCGGGTGACATGGCAGTGCCATTTGCCGGGGGTGCAGACCCACAGGCCGCATTCCGAACGGCCCTCCGGCCCCTTGTAGAGCAGCTTGCCCGAGGTGTGGGACACGCCCTCGATCATGGTCGGGATGACGCCCCAGTCGACGAGGTCGGTGATGGCAAGCGGGGATTGCATGATGGGCGTGGTCATGGCGATTTCCTCTAAAAAAGTGCTCAGCGGCACATGAAGGCCTTGGTCAGTGTTTGCGTGATGGTGGAGGTGCCGGCCCAGCCGGCGGGGAAGAACACCAGCATGCCGGCCTCGACCGGGATCTCTTCGCCATTCTCGCGGACATAGGTCCCGCGGCCCGACAGGAAATGGCAGAACTCGTCGGCGGCAAAGGTAACCTTGCGGCTGCCTGGCGTGCACGACCACAGGCCGCATTCGCTTGAGCCGTCCGGGTTCTGCGAGAGGATCCTGCCCGAGGCGCGCGGCGAGCCGGCAAGCGTGTTGCTGCCCCCGCCCCAGTCCTCCAGTTTCACGGTCGAGGCCTTTGGCCAGTGCGGTGTCGGCATATTGGGAAGCTCCGTTGCTGTTCAAGCCAGCATGTAGACGTTGCGCATGGTCTCATGCACGGTGCATTCGCCTGTCCAGCCGGCAGGGAACATGACCACGGTCCCGGCTGCGACTTCTACCACCTCCCCGGCATCCGACCGGTACGTCGCGCGGCCGGCGACGAAATGGCACAATTCGTCGCGCGGAATCGAGAGCCGCCAGCGGCCGGGCGTGCAGACCCAGATGCCGGATTCCGGCTGGTTGTTGGGTCCTTTGTGGACAAGCCTGCCGGTCGAGTGCGACGCGCCGTCGAGCGCGTCGGACTGGGCGCCCCAGTCGACGAGGTCGGTGCGGGTGGAGGCTTGGTAAAGGTGCGGGGCGGAGGAGGTCACAGCAACTTCTCCAGCAACCCTGCGGCCTTTTCCGGTCCGTTCTGTGCCCGCATCTGCGACGAGGTCTTCGCCAGCTTGGCCTTCATCTTGGGGTCGGTCAGGCAAGCCTCGATCCTGCTGACCAACTGGGCGTCGCTCCAGTCGTAGCGCGGCATGCCGAAGCCGTGGCCGGTTTCCTGGACGCGGGTGGCGTTGTCGTGGCCGTCCCAGACATAGGGCATGATGATGGCCGGCTTGCCGAAATAGAGGCACTCCGTGAACGAGTTGTTGCCGCCATGGTGGATGACGGCATCGACCTGCGGGATGACTGAAGGCTGCGGAAACCAGCTCTCGACGATGACGTTGTCCGGCACATCCGTGTACAGGTCCTTGTAGCCGCCGACATTGACCAGCGCGCGGTAACGGGTCTTGCCCAGTGTTGTGATGATGCGCTTCAACAAATCGACATCGCCAGCGCCGAGGCTGCCGAAGGAGACATAGAGCAGCGGCCCGTCATTGTTCTCGGCGAAGGTCGGCACGGCGTATGGCTTTTCCTGCCGCACGCAGCCTTCGAGATACTGGAATTTCGTCGTATCAAGCGGATGGCGGCGTTTGAACTTTGCCGCTTCGGGATAGAGCAGCAGATTGAGATAGGGCGAGGCCTCGAAGAACTGACCGACCGGGTATGGCGCTTCATTGTTTGCGGTGAGGAAGGCGTTGAAGTCGTCGTGGATGGGCTTGATCACCGCATTGAAATGATCGCGATAGCGCTGGTGGCCGACATGGTCGTTCTCGCCGCAACCGGAGAGATGCGGCGGGATGTCCTCATCCTCGATCTCGTTTTCCGAGCAGGAGATGACGCGCACCCAAGGCTTGCCGAACTGTTTGATGGCCGGAAACAGGATCACATTGTCGACGCAAATGACATCAGGCTTGATGGCGGCCAGGACTCGCGGCAAATCCTTCTGCGCCCATTTGGCGCTGTCGACGATCGCGGTCCAGCAATCCTTCACGTAATTGTCGACCTGATCGTAGGGCGATTTGCGGAAGTTCGGGATGTGGCCGTTGATGAAGTCTTCCCAGAATTTCGCCATCTGCTCGGGCGGCATCGGCTCCGACAGGTTCACCGGATGCGCTTCGAAGCCGTAACCCTTGTAGACATCGACAAAGCCGGGGTCGGACAGGAACACTGCCTTATGGCCGCGCGCCTCGACCGCTTGCGCGATGCCGACCGAATTGAGCGCCGGGCCGTAGGCCGCTTCGGGAAAAAACGCGATCGTCTTCTGCGCCATCAAGCTCTCCTATTCCTGAAAAATTCTGACATCGGCGGCGTCCCAGCCGAGTTCGACCTGATCGCCCGACGAGACCGGCCGGCGGTCGGCGGCATCGGCGGTGACACGCACCAGAAATGGTTTTGGCGACAGAGGCGTGCGGATATGCAACTGCAGGTCCAGCCCGTGATAGGCCAGCGCCTCGACCATGCCGGCGGTGCGGTTGGCGGTCTCGGGTGACGGGAACAGCCGGATGCGTTCGGGTCGCACCGAGGCCACGGCGGAAGCGCCGGGTGAAAGCGCGGCGGGAACCTTGCCGGCAATGCGCGCGCCGTTCGCGGCGATCACGCCATCCGCAGACACCTTGCCCGGTACGAAATTCATCACGCCGATGAAGTCGGCGACGAAACGGTCGGCGGGATGCTCGTAGATCGCATGCGGCGCGTCGCATTGCAGCAACTGGCCGTCCTTGAGCACCGCCATGCGGTCGGCCATGACGAGTGACTCTTCCTGGTCGTGGGTGACGATGACGAAGGTGATGCCGACTTCGTGCTGCAGGCGCTTCAGCTCCAACTGCATGGCGCCGCGCAGTTTCTTGTCGAGCGCCCCAAGCGGTTCGTCGAGCAGCAGCAACCGAGGCCGTTTGACCAGCGCGCGGGCGAGCGCGACGCGCTGCTTCTGGCCACCCGACAATTGCTCAGGCTTACGGTCGGCGAAGGGGACAAGCTCGGTGGTGGCCAGAATGGCCTCGACGCGGGAACGGATTTCAGCTTTCGGCAAGCGCTCCATCTCCAGCCCGTAGGAGACATTGGCGCGCACGCTCATATGCGGGAACAGCGCGTAGGACTGGAACATCAGATTGACCGGCCGCTTGTTGGGCGGGGTCCGGGCGATGTCTTTGCCATCGAGCAGTATGCGGCCGTCGGTTGGCGTCTCGAAGCCGGCCAGCATGCGCAGCAGCGTGGTCTTGCCGCAGCCGGAGGGTCCAAGCAGCGCGAAGAACTCGTTTTCGCGGATGTCGAGCGAGATGCCGTCGACGGCGGTGACCCGGCCGAACTTCTTCGAAACGTTATCAATGGCCAGCAGCGTGCGCGGTTCGCTCATTGGCCGATGATCCCACGGTTGAGCCGCTGCGACAGGGTCAGCGCGGTGATGGATACCGCCATGACGATGGTCGCCAGCGCGTTGATCTCCGGCGTGATGCCGAAGCGGATCATGGCGTAGATCTGCATAGGCAGCGTCGTCGAGGCGCGGCCGGCACCGGCGGTGAAGAAGGCGATGATGAACTCGTCGACCGAGAGCGTGAAGGCAAGCAGAGCGCCGGCAATCACTGCCGGCGCGATGACCGGCAATGTCACACGCCGGAAGGTGGTCAGAGCCGAGGCGCCGAGGTCGGCGGAGGCCTCGACGATCGACCAGTCGAAACTCTTTAGCCTTGCGCGCACCACCGAGCAGACGAAGGCGAGGTTGAAGACGACATGGGCGAGGATGATGGTGTGCAGGCCCATGGTCAGGTTTAGCATGGAGAAGAACGACAGCAGAGCGATCGCCAGGACGATGTCGGGGATGATCATCGGTGCGAAGATCAGCGCCTCGAGACCCCTGCCGTATTGCCGGCGCATCTCGATGCCGATGGCCAGCAGCGTGCCGAGCAGCGTGGCGATGGCCGTGGAGACCAACGCCACGATCAGCGTGTTGAGCGCAGCGGAAAGGATGGCGGAATTGCCGGCCAGCGAGGCATACCATTTCAGCGAAAAGCCCGACCATGCCGTCGGCAATCCGCCTTCGTTGAAGGACAGCGCCACCAGCACGGCGATGGGGATGTAGAGGAAGGCGAAGACGAGGGTGAGGATCGTCCGCATGCCGAGCGTACGGGTGAAGGAATGGGTCATCGCCGGCCTCCGACAATTGGAAGGCAAGCGAACGACCAGAGTCCTTCTCCCTGTTCACGGGTAGAAGATACCGGCAGGCAGATGAGGGGCAGCGCTGAGCGTCGCAAAGGTTGACGCCGCCCCTCATCCGCCCCTTCGGGGCACCTTCTCCCGGTGAACGGGGAGAAGGCAAGAATTGCGCAGCGCTCAGCCATCGGCGTCACCCTTTGCCTCAGCCGCACGCCCCGCGGCGCGGTCGGCGGCGAGCGCCTGCGCCATCAGCACCAGAAGCATGATGGCCATCAGCGCCATGGCGAGCGCTGCGCCGAACGGCCAGTCATTGGCAGTCAGGAACTGGTCGTAAACGAGGTTGCCGATCATCTGGAAGCGGCCGCCACCGAGCAGCGCCGGGGTGACGAAATTGCCGATCGACAGCACGAAGACGAAGACAGCACCCGCAGCGATGCCGGGCACGGTCAGCGGCAGGATGACACGTCGGAAAGTGGTGGCAGCGGAGGCGCCGAGATCGCGCGATGCCTCGGCCAGTTCCGGGTTGAGGCGCGACAGCGGCGCGTAGCAGGCGAGGATGACGAAGGGCAGATAGTTGTAGACGAGGCCCGCGATGACCGAGCCTTCGGTATAGAGCATCGAGGGCGGTTCGCCGGTGTAGCCGAACCAGCGCAGCAACTGGGTGATCAGCCCTTCGCGGTTCAGCAGCACGATCCAGGCATAGGTGCGGATCAGATAGTTGGACCAGAACGGCAGCACGGCGAAGAACAGGAAAATTGGCTGCCACCGGCGCGGTGCGGCCGCGATCGCATAGGCTGCGGCATAGCCAATCACCACCGCAATCAAGGTCGCGGTGCCGGCGAGACGTGCTGAGTTGAGGAAGATGCCGGCATAGAGCGGGTCGAAGACCAACCCGAAATTTTCCAGCGTCAAAGTGTAGTCGATGCCGCCATAGACGCCGCGCCGGAAGAAGGCGAGCGCCAGCACCAGGGCGCATGGCACCACCATCAGCGCGGTCAGCCAGACCAGCGCCGGGGCCATCAGCAGAGAGGAACGAAGTCGGGTCTGGGACAATTTCTCGGGTACCGCTCAGGGCCGGCGGCAGAAGTGCTGCCGGCCGTGAAGTCTGCGCCGCTTACTGCGCGGCCTTGATCTCGCTGACGATCTTGGAATAGTCGCGCTGGGCTTCGCCGACGTCACGCAACTGCTCGAACTTGACGAGATCGGCCACCGGCATCGCCATGTTGGGGAATTTGGCCAGGAAGTCGGCCGGCAGGCTTTCCATCGCCGGCTTGTTCGGCACCTTGTAGTCGATGTTCTGCGCCGCCCAGGCGTGGTTCTTGGCGTCGAGCATGAAGTTGATGAACTTGAAGGCGTCGTCCTTGTGCTCGGACGCCTTCATCACCACCATCGTGTCGACCCACAGGTCCGAACCTTCTTTAGGGATGACGTATTTGATCTCCGGCTTGTCGGCGATGCCGTAATTGCACCAGCCGTCCCAGGCCTGCACCATCAGCGCCTCGCCGGAAACCAGCTTGGAATAGAAGGTGGTGTCGTCATAGGCGAGCAGGGTCTTCTTGGCGGAGATCAAGAGGTCCTTGACCTCGGCCATCTTGGCCGGGTCGGTCTCGTTGACCGAATAGCCCTTGTCGAGCTGCCCGGCGGCCAGCAGCCAGCGATCGGTCGCCAGCATGGTGGTCTTGCCCTTCATCTCGTCGGAAGGGGCGAGCAGGTCGCTCCAGCTCGTGGGCGCCGTCTTGACAAGGTCAGAGCGGTAGCAGAGGCCCGTCGTGCCCCAGGTGTAAGGCACGGAGAAAGCGTTGCCGGCATCGTGCGGCAGCTTGGTCGCTTCGGGATAGAGGTTGGCGAGGTTGGGGATCTTGGCATGGTCGATCGGCTCGGTCAGGCCAAGCTTGTTTAATACTTCGGCGAAGGGCGAGGAGACGAAGACCACGTCATAGCCCTTGCCGCCGGCGGCAATCAGCTTGCCCATGATCTCTTCATTGGTGGCGTGCACCACCACTTCGCCGGCAACGCCGGTGGCGGTCTTGAAAGCGGCCATGGCGTCGGGTGCCATGTACCCATCCCAGTTCGAAATAACGAGGTCGGCTGCGGCGGCCGGCCCCGAGAGCGTCAGGGCGAGACCGAGAGCGATTGAGGATGTATTGAGCGCACGGCGCCGCAGGCTGGTAGCGGTCATGGCAGTCTCCCATTCGGTTTGATCGTCGAAATCATTTGCCGGACCAAGGCCGGCGACGCGCGCGCCTGCCTCGATCCTGTTCCCTCGGTCTTTTCTCGCCGATTGTGCCGACAGTACTATTGCAGAAAAAAGTACGTCAATCCATAATCTGTCAGCCGACGGAGGAATTTGGCCGATTGTCCCTGTTCCGGCGATCAGCCAGACCAATGCGCCACATTCGCATTCGAGAAAAGTCATGCAAGCCGTAGCCAGACGACCTCGCACCAACCATCTCGATCTGGCGCAGCGCATCCTGGATGTGGCGCGGCAGCGTGGCTTCGAGCCTGGCGCCCGCCTGCCCGAACAGCAGATCGCCTCGCTGTGCAATGTCTCGCGCACGCCCGTACGCGCCGCACTCGGCCTGCTCGCGGAACGGGGCGTGGCGCGCTGGGAGGCCGACAGCGGTTATCATCTGACGGTCGACCTCGCCGCCCAGCCCGCCATTGCCGCCGAACTACCCAGTGCGGAGGAAGACGAGCTCGCCGAAGCCATCCTGCGCGACCGCTCGGCGCGACGGTTGGACCAGACGGTGACCATCGCGGGGCTGATGCGACGCTACGACGCTGATCGCAAGACGGTACTAAAAGCACTTAACAAACTGACCGACGAGAATCTTCTGGATCGTGCGCCTGGGCAATCCTGGTTGTTTCGCCGCGCGCCGGACGATCCGGAGGCGCAAGGCGAAAGCTACGAGTTCCGCCTGGTGCTAGAGCCGGCGGCCATCCTGACGCCAGGCTTTCGGCTGGACGGGGCGCGGGCAGCAATGTTGCGGCAAGGCATGGAAGCGCTTGCAGCGCTGCCGGACGAGACATTCGACACGCGCGAGTTCCAGCGGCTGGACATGGATTTTCATGGCATGATCGCCGAGGGCTGCGCCAACCGTTTTGTGTCGGATGCATTGGCCGATCATCTCCGCCTGCGCCGGCTGCCGGGCATCTATTCCGGCGTCAACGTGTTTCGGCTGCGGCAATCGTTGCGCGAACACTCGGGCATACTCGACTATCTTGAAAGCCGGCAGTATGAGGTGGCTGCCGATCTGCTTCGCATCCACCTGCGGCTCTCCCGCAGCCAGCGACCGCAAGCAGCCAGCCGCGGAGCTCCCGCACTGTTCGGCATGATCAGCCGGCCGGATTGAAGAGGAATAATTGACGCGTAAAGCCAGCCCGACCATCGCGCTGTTTCCCGAAGCCAGTTTCGGCGCCGCGTTGAATTGCGTCGGTATCGCACAGGCATTGCGCGCACGGGGCGCTCGCCCCGTCTTCATCTGCCATGCCGGCTTCTCCGGCGTCTTTACCGACTATGGCTTCCAGGAATACCATCTGCCGACGGATGAGCCGCTGAGCGACAGCGAGCGGCAGAGCTATTGGCAGGCCTTCGTGCGCCGGCACCTGCCGCATTTCCGGCTGAGCCCGATCGACCAGCTCGAGACCTATGTCGCGCCGACCTGGCAAGCGATCGTCGACACCGCCGTCAACGCCGAGGCGCCGCTGCGCCAATTGCTGGCGCGGCTGAAGCCGGATGTGGTGGTGCTCGACAACGTCATCATGTTCCCGGCGATCGCCGCCGCCGGCTGCCCGTGGGTGCGCGTCGTCTCCTGTGCCGAGACGGAACTGCCGGATGCCGAGGTGCCGCCCTATCTCTCGGGGATGGGTGCCGACGACCCGCAACGTGCGGCGTTCGAAGCGCGCTATCTCGCGGCCTCCGCACCCGCGCATGAGCGCTTCAACCGTTTTCGCGCGGATGCCGGCCTGGCGCCGTTGCCCAAGGGCCTGTTCCTCGAGACATCACCCGACCTCAATCTGCTGCTGACGCCAGCGATCGTACGGCGTGAGCGGGCCGAGCCGCTCGACCCCAAACGCTTCGTTTATCTCGAAGGCTGCGTGCGCTCGGAAGGGCCGTTCGAGGTGCCGGTGTTTCCGCGCAATGGCGGGCCGCTGGTCTATGTCAGCTTCGGCAGTCTCGGCGCGATGGATGTCGGGCTGATCGAACGCATGCTCGCCGTCTTCGACCGGCTGCCGGCGCGCTTCATCGTCAATGCCGGCGGCCTGCGCGACGCCTACCGCGCGGTGCCGGACAATGTCTATCTCGACGCCTGGTTTCCGCAGCCTTCGGTGGTGGCGAAGTCGGACCTGTTTATTCATCACGGAGGAAACAACAGTTTTTGCGAGGCGCTGCGCTTCGGCGTGCCGTCGCTGATCATGCCCTATTGCTGGGACGGACATGACAATGCGCAACGCGCGGGAGAGACGGGCGTGGGCGACCATATCGGCCGCGACGCCTGGACCGAAGGGGGATTGGAGAGAGCCATTCTCGGCCTGCTGGCCGACGATGCGATGCGCGCCCGCCTCAGGGACAATGCTGCCAAGATGGCGCTGACCCCTGGAACGGATGTGGCCGCGCAAGCCATACTCTCTCTCATAGGTACGTGAACCAAAATGCAGGACAAAAATACCAACACCGCTCTCTTCACCGGCAACGATCCCAAGGCCTGGCTCGCCCAGCACGGCATAACGGAGGTCGAGTGCCTGGTGCCCGACATGAATGGCGTGCTGCGCGGCAAGGCGCTGCCGACGGTGAAATTCCTCAAGGCGCTGGAAGACCGCGCGCTCTACCTGCCGAGCAGCGCTTTCCTGGTCAGCATCGATGGCCGCTACTCCGGTTCCATCGACGAAGGCTTTGCCTATCAAGACCCGGATATGCGCATGGTGCCTGATATGTCGACGCTGTGCCTGGCGCCGGGCGGTGGCGCTGGCAAAGCCTATGTCTTCGCCGACGCCTTCCACATGGAAGGCAAGCCCTGGATGGCCTCGCCACGACATGTGCTGCGCGCCGTGCTCGATCTCTACCGGAAGCGCGGTTGGCGCGCGGTGGTGGCGCCGGAAGTCGAATTCTATCTGACCGCGCCCAATCCGAATCCCGACCAGCCGCTGACGGCACCGGTTGGCGCCAATGGCCGCGCCGAGGGCTCGCAGCATCCCTATGACATGGTGGCGCTGGAAGAATTCGAGCCGGTGATAAGGCGCGTCTATGATTATGCCGCAGCCGCCGGCCTGCCGCTCGACACGCTGATCCATGAATCGGGCACCGCGCAGCTGGAGATCAATCTGCTGCACGGCGACGCGGTGCCACTCGCCGACCAGGTGCTGCTGTTCAAGCGGCTGACTCGCCAGGCGGCGCAGCAGAGCGGCATGCACGGCACCTTCATGGCCAAGCCGATCGCCGCGCAGGCCGGCAGCTCGATGCATCTGCACATGTCTGTCGTCGATGAAACGACAGGCGCCGCGCTGTTTGCCGACAGAGATGATGCAGACACCGAAATGTTCGGCCATTTCATCGGCGGCCTGCAGAAATATGTGCCCGAGATCATGCCGCTGTTCGCACCCAACGTGAACTCGTTCCGCCGCATCCGGCCGAACCACAGCGCGCCGGCCAACATCGAATGGTCGCATGACAACCGCTCCTGCGGCCTGCGCGTGCCGGCAGGTGGCCGCGCCGCCCGGCGGGTAGAGAACCGCTTGCCGGGTGCGGATTGCAATCCCTATCTGGCGATCGCCGGTTCGCTGCTTGCCGGCTATCTCGGCGTCGAGCAGAAGCTGGCGCGCTCGGCTGAGGCCTCGGGCAATGCCTACAGGATCAAAAGCACGCTGCCGAAAACGATGGAGGAGGCGCTTGATCGTTTCACTGCTTGCGAGCCGGTGCGGGCATTGCTCGGCGAGGATTTTTTCCAGACCTATCTGCGCGTCAAGAGCGTCGAACTCGACCTGTTCCAAAGCGTGGTGACGAGTTGGGAACGCGACCATTTGCTGCTGAAGGTGTGATCATGGCCTCCGGCTCAACGGGTTTCAATTCGGGCCTCGATATCGGCAAATCCTACTATGTCGCCACCGCCAATCCGGCGCCGGACCATCCGGCGCTGGTGGGAGATGTCGGCGCCGATCTGGTGGTGGTCGGCGGCGGCTGCACCGGCCTGTCGGCCGCTCTTCATGCCGCCGAGCGCGGCCTGAAGGTGGTGCTGCTCGAAGGCGGCAAGATTGGCTGGGGCGCGTCGGGCCGCAATGGCGGCCAGATGATCCCTGGCCTGCGCAAAGGCGCCAAGGGGTTGGTCAAGCTTTACGGCCCCGAGCGGGCTAAGGCGCTGTTCGACCTCGCCTTCGAGGCGCGGGGCCTGGTGCTCGACATCATCGAGCGCCACGCCATCGATTGCGATCTGCGGCTGACCGGCCATCTCGTCGGTGCCGTTAATGGCTCCGACCTCAGGGATCTCGAAGACGAGGCCAAATGCCTCGAGAGCGTGATGAAGTTCCGCGACGTCGAGATCCTGTCGGCGGCGCAGGCACGCGGCAAGGTGGACACGCCCTATCATGGCGCGATGTATGAGCCGCTCGGCGGCCATATGCATCCGCTGAACTACACGCTCGGCCTTGCCCGTGCCGCCGTGGCGGCCGGTGTCGTCATCCACGAAAATTCGGTGGCGGTGAAACTTGAGCGCGAACCTTCGATCCGGGTCTCGACATCAAAGGGTTCGGTCAGGGCCAGGCATGTCGTGCTGGCGGGCGATGCGCTGCTGCATGGGCTGGAGCCGCGCGTCAACAGCTGCATCATGCCGGTAGGCAACTATATCGTCGCCACCGAACCGCTGGAGGGCAAACACAATGTGATCCCGGCCAATGTCGCCGTGTCCGACACACGCTTCGTCGTCAACTACTACCGCATGTCGGCGGACGGTCGGCTGCTGTTCGGCGGCGGCGAGCGCTACACGCCATCGCCGCCGGCCGACATCGCCGGCTTCGTGCGGCCGCACATGGAGGCCACCTTCCCGCAACTGAAGGGCTGCCGCATCGATCATGCCTGGGGCGGCCTGGTGTCGGTGACCACGTCGCGGCTGCCGCATGTCGGGCACTATGGCGAGGTCTATTTCGCGCATGGCTATTCCGGCAAGGGCGTCATCCTGTCAACGCTGTCGGGCAAGCTCTTGGCCGAAGCGATTACGGGCGACGCCTCGCGGCTGGACCTGTTCTCGACGCTGACGCCGATGCCGTTCCCGGGCGGTACGGCGCTGCGGGGCCCGCTCTATGTGCTGGGGATGTTGTGGTACGCCATGCGCGACCGTATCAAGCATTGAGGTTAGTACCGGCGGGCGGATCATCGGAGGATTGCATGCGTGATTTTCAGTTCCCCGGCCGCTCGCCGGTTCGCGCAACGGAAGTTATGGCGGCGACATCGCATCCGCTGGCGACGCTGGCCGCCATCGACATGCTGCGCTCAGGCGGAAATGCGATGGACGCCGCCGTCTGCGCGGCGGCGGTGCAAGGCGTCGTCGAGCCGCAATCGACCGGCATCGGCGGCGACTGTTTTGTGCTCTACAGCCCCAAAGGCGAGGGCGAGATGCTGGCCTTCAACGGCTCGGGGCGATCGCCTGCTGCTGCAAATGCCGATTGGTTTCTGGAGCGGGGCCATGGCGAACTGCCTGGAACCGGACCGCATGCCGTCACCGTTCCGGGCGCCATCGACGCGTGGTGCCGGCTGCTTGAAGATCACGGCAGGAAGGGCATCGACGCCGCGCTGGCTCCGGCCATTCGCTATGCCGAACAAGGCTATGTCGTTCATGATCGCGTCGCCTTCGACTGGGCTGACGAGGTCGCCCTGCTTTCAGCCGATGAACATGCCGCGCGCATATTCCTGCCCGAGGGAAGGGCGCCGCAAGCCGGCGATGTGCATCGGCAGCCGCACTTGGCGGACACCTTGCGCATCATCGCCAACCGAGGCCGTGCAGGGTTTTATGAAGGTGAAGTCGCGGACGATCTGGTGGAACGTCTTCGCGCGCTGGGCGGGCTGCATGCATTGGAGGATTTCGCCGAGACCCAAGGCGACTACGTCACGTCGGTGAATACGTCCTATCGCGGCTACGATATCCATCAGATGCCACCGAACAATCAGGGCATGACGGCGCTGATCATGCTGAATGTGCTTTCGGGCTTCAGCCTTGGTTCGTTGGAGCCGAACAGTGCCCAGCGGCTGCATCTCGAGATCGAAGCCGGCCGGCTTGCCTACCAGGACCGCGATACTTTCATCGGCGACCAGGATTTCGTCCAGGTCCCCGTCGAACAACTGCTGTCGGCAGCTTATGCGGAGCGGCTGCGCGCCGCCATCGATCCGGCCCTCGCCATGACGCATCTGCCGCGGCTTGAGCTGCCGCGCAGCGACACCGTCTATATCTCCGTGGTCGACCGCGACCGCAATGCAGTCAGCTTCATCAACTCGACCTTCGGTTCCTTCGGCAGCGGCGTCGTCGGTCCCAAGACAGGCGTCGTGCTGCAGAATCGCGGCAGCAGTTTTCGCCTCACGGAAGGCCATCCAAATCGTATCGCGCCGCGAAAGCGACCGATGCACACCATCATGCCTGGCATGGCGACGCGAGGGGGTAAGGTGGTGATGCCGTTCGGGGTGATGGGCGGCGGCTACCAGCCGTTCGGCCATGTCCATCTGTTGACCAACATGATCGATTTCGGGATGGACCCGCAGCAGGCACTGGATGCGCCACGGGTGTTCTACAAGGACAATGCCGTGCTGGCCGAGCGCGGGATTCCGGCTGAGGCGATCGCCGGCCTGCGTCAGAGCGGTCATCAGGTTTCGATCGCCGAGGAGCCGCATGGCGGCGGCCAGCTGGTGCTGATCGATTGGGAAAAGGGCACGCTCACCGGTGCCTCCGATCCTCGCAAGGACGGTTGTGCGCTGGGCTACTGATCTGCGTTGCTGGAATGCGCATTCAGAACCAGATCAGCCAGACAAGCTGCAGGGTTACCAGTGCAATGGCGTCCCAGAAGATGAGTTCGCCTGTCGAGAACCAGCGCCGCGACCGGTTGAAGCTGTAGAACAGCCACCAGACCAAGGCTGCGGCGGCCAGCGGCACCAAAGCGAGCAGCGTGCTCACGGCAGCCGCGCTCCCGACACAGCATCGAATGTGTGCAGCGCTGCCGGCGGAAAGCGTAGATAAAGCGGCTGGCCGGGATCGAAAGCGCGATCGTCATTCACAGTCCTGACGATCAGCGCGTTGGCCTCGCTATTGGCGAAGATCAGCACGTCCGGCTCGACCGGTTCGACGACGTCGACGGCAAACAGGATGGCGTCGCCGGCAGTCGCGTCGACAAGCTGGATCTGCTCCGGGCGAATGCCGAGCACGATGGGACCATCAGGCTTTCCCGGAAGCGGGCAAGTGAAACCGCTGGCGTGGAAGACGCCGGCGCGGACATCGCCATCGAACGTGTTCATCGCTGGACGGCCGATGAATTCGGCGATGAAGCGATTGGCAGGCCGCCGATAGATCTCGCGCGGGTCGTCGTACTGGATCAGTGCGCCTTCGCGCAACACCGCGACCCTGGTCGCCAGCGTCATCGCCTCTTCCTGGTCGTGGGTGACGAAGACGAAGGTCTTTTTCAGCTCGCGATGCAGACGCTTCAGCTCGGTGCGCATGTGGAGCCGCAACAAGGCGTCGAGATTGGACAGCGGCTCGTCCATCAGACAGAGGCTCGGCTGCCAGACGAGTGCGCGGGCCACAGCCACGCGCTGCGCCTGGCCGCCCGACAATTGCGAAGGGCGGCGGTCGAGGTAACGGGTGATTTCGAGCAGCTCGGCCATGGCGCGGACGCAGCGGTCAAGCTCGGCGGCCGGCATCTTTCGGATGCGCAAGGGATAGGCGATGTTCTCGTAGACGCTCTTATGGCTGTAGAGCGCATAGTTCTGGAACACCATGCCCATGCCGCGCAGGCGCGGCGGCAGGTCGGTGACATCGAGGCCCTCGACCATGATGCGCCCGGCGGTCGGCCGCTCCAGCCCGGCGAGCAGCCGGCAGGCTGTCGTCTTGCCGGAACCGGACGGGCCGAGCAGAACCAGGAATTCGCCGGGCTCGAAAGCAAGATCGAGCGCCTGCAGCGCCACCGTCCCGTCCGGGAAGGCCTTGGTGACGCCGTCGAAAACAATTGCCATACAAGATCCCTTCAACCCTTGACCGCGCCGAAGGTGAGGCCGCGGACGAGCTGTTTCTGGACAAGGAACGTGAAAAGCACGATCGGCAGCGTTGCCACGATCGCGACTGCCGCGACCTGTCCCCAGAGCGTGCCATGCGGCGTCACCAGCCCCGGTATGCCGACGGTCAGCGGCCGCCCGTCGAAAGCGACGAGGATGAAGGCATAGAGGAACTCGTTCCACGACAGGATGAAGCAGAGCACCGCTGTGGCGCCGATGCCGGGTGCGGCCAGCGGCGCGACGACGAAGAAGAATGCGCCGAGCCGCGAGCGGCCGTCCATCATCGCGGCCTCGTCGATCTCCCTGGGGATTTCGGCGAAGAAGCCGCGCATCATCCAGACGACGAGCGACAGGTTGAAGGAGGTGTGGGCGATCACAACGGCGTAGATGGTGTCGATCAGGCCCAGCGAGGTGAAGAACAGGAACAGCGGCACGGCGATTGAGATCGGCGGCGCCATGCGCGTGGTCAGGAAGAAGAAGAACAGGTCTTCCTTGCCGGGGAAATTGGAGCGGGCAAAGCCGTAGGCAGCCGGCGCGCCGATGACGATGCAGAGCACCGTAGACGACACCGAGATCAGCACCGAGTTGATTGCCAGCGGCCAGTATTCCTTGTCGATGAAGACGGCGGGATAGTTGGCAAGCGTCGGCGAAAAAATCCATTTCGGCACAGAAGACAGAAGATCGACGCGGTTCTTGAACGACGCCAGCACCATCCAGACATAAGGCGTCAGCGCCACCACGACGGCGACGAGCAACACCGCCCAGGCAAAGCTTTTCCAGGCGCGGTTGGTGGACTGATCGATCATCGCAGCGCCCTCAAAACGCCCCCACCTGCTTGCGGCTCGACCAGTAGACGGCCTTGTAGAAGACCGAGCACAGGATCAGCACGACGAGATAGATCATGAAGGCGACCGCGGCGCCGTAGCCGAGGTCCCAGTTACGGAAATTGACGCGGTAGGCGTAGATCGAGACCAGCTCGGTCAGCGTTCCCGGTCCGCCGCCGGTCATCAGGAAAACCTTGTCGAACTCCTTGAAGGCGTCGATGCCGCGCAGCAGCAGCACGAGCGCGATGACCGGCCGCAGCAGCGGCAGCATGACGTTTCGGAAAATCTGGAACGGTTTGGCGCCATCCATCATCGCCGCCTCGAACGGCGCGCGCGGCAGGCTCATCATCCCGGCGAGCATGATCAGGGTGACGAAAGGCGTCCACTGCCAGACATCGATGGCGACGATGGTCGGAAACACCAGGTCGGGTGCCGAAAGCACCGCCGAATTCTGCGCCAGCAGGCCGACCTTGCGCATGTAGAAGGTGAGCATGCCGAAATCGCCCTGCAACAGCAGCCGCCAGATCAGCCCGACGGCGACCGGCGCGATCATCATCGGGATGAGCAGCAGTGTGGTGAGAAGCCGCTGGCTGGCGACGAAGCGGAAGATCAGGAAGGCCAGCGCAAAGCCGAGCAGGAATTCCAGGCCGACGGCGATGATGACGAATTTCAGCGTCAGCAGGAACGATGCCCAGAAGAATGGGTCGTTGCGCATCAGCTTGCGGAAATTGTCGAAACCGACGAAGGCGCCGGCATGGCTGGCGTCGGCGAAGCTGAGGTCGGTCAGCGCGGTGTAGACCATGTAGTAGAACGGGCCGACCAGGAAGACGACGACGAGCAGCGTCGCCGGCAGCATCAAGAGCGGCCCCACCCCACGGTCGAGAAGCGGCATTCCGCGCGGCGATGGAGTGCGGTTCGTCACTGGCGTTTCCTGCGGACAAGAACGGCTACCCGCTTGTGCGGGTAGCCTCTGCGCGACATCTCAAGGCCTATCGTGCCGGATAGGTCATGGGTGCGCAAGAACCGAGCAGTGTCGAGATGTCGGTGGCGGCGGTGTCGAGGGCGGCCTGCGCCTCCTTTTCGCCGGCGAGGTAGGATGACAGTTCGCGCACTAGTATGTCGGTCATCTCGGCCGATTGCGGCAGCGTCGCCTTCGGCACCGCATGCTCGTTGGCCTCCATCGAAGCCTTGGCATAGGGCAGCTTCTGCACCTCGGCGGAGGCATAGACATCCGGCCGACCTGAAGCGCCGCCATTGAGATGCTGTTCGAGCTGGCGGTCATAGCCCATCATCCACTGGACGAAGAGGAAGGCGGCCTGCTGGTTCTTCGAATAGACCGGGATGAGATAGGTCCAGCCCTCGACCTGGCCGATCTTCCCGCCGTCGCCTTGCGGCACGAGATCGAAGCCAACCTTGCCGACCACGGTGGAGGCCGTGGTGTCGACCGACACGGCATAGGTTGCGTCGTTCCACATGATCAGCTCGGCGACCTTGGCTTGCTGCATCAGCGCCATGACATCATCCCAGAAATAGTTGAGGCTGTCCGGCGGCGAGAATTGCAGCAGGCTCTTGTAATATTCGAGCGAGGCGACGGCCTTGGGGCTGTTGACGATGACCGGGCCGCAGGCCGAGCCGCTCTTCACGTCGAGCACGTCGCCGCCGAAGGAATAAAGGAAATTGAGCCACTCATACCACAGTGCCTCATGGCGCTTGCCCTGCAGGGCGGTGCCGTAAAAACCCTGGTCGGGGCGATAGAACCATTCGGCGATATCGCGGTATTGCTTCCAGTCCTTGGCGGGAGCGAGGCCGTAGCCATACTTGGCCTTGAAGCCTGCCTGCTCCTTGGGATCGGCGAGCAGGTCCGAGCGATACCACATGAACATGTTGAGCACTGTGAAGGGGAAGCCGTACTCCTTGCCGTCATACCAGGAGATTTCGTGCCAGGCGGTCTGGTAGAGCTGCTTCTCCGGCTCGAAGCTCGGATCGCGCAAAGCCGGGTCGGCCATCATCTTGGCGATTTCGACCAGATGGTTGTTGGTGGCGAACTTGCCGAGTTCGCGATGCGGCTGGATGATGACGTCGTAGCGGCCGCGGTGCGAGTTGAGATCGAGCTGCACCTTGTTGACGGCTTCCGAGTGCTCGTACATCTCGACTTCGACATGGATGCCGGTCTGTTTTTCAAACTCCGGCGCCATCTTCTTCAGCGCTTCGAGCGGCGGCAGCGCCTCGCCGACCATGCGGATGGTCTGGCCGCTATAGGGTTTCGACGCCTCTTTCAGATCCCACGCGGCCGCTTGTGTCACTTGCCACGTCAGGGGCCACATGAATACGGCTGCGACGAGCAGTCTGGACGCGGTACGTCTCAGCGGCTTGAGCATTCTTCCCTCTCCCTAGAAGTCGTGCCTGGCGGGCCGGCGCCCGTTCTGTCATAAAATGTGTGGTACTGCAAATCAAAATGTGGCACCTTGCAACAAATGGTTGGGAGGTGTTAACAGACCGGCAGCAAACCGGCTTTCCCGACCAGGCGAGGGACCTTTCGGATGGACTTCATCTTCATGCTGACGCGCCACGATCGCACGGTCGAGGACTGTCTCGACCTGGTCGATTTGATTGAGCCGGTCGGCCTGAAGCATGTCGGCTTCAAGGATATTGGCGTCGCGCCGGATGTGCTGCGCAAGCTCGCTGTCGCCATTGGCCGGACAGGCGCCACCACTTACATGGAAGTTGTCTCGACGACGGCTGAGGCCTGCCTTAATTCCGCGCGCATCGCCAGGGATCTCGGCATCCAGCGCCTGCTCGGTGGTACCCAGGTCGACGAGATCATGGCGTTGCTGGAGGGGAGCGGCACCGAATACTACCCTTTTCCCGGGCGGCCGGTCGGCCATCCGACCAAGCTCGGCGGTTCGGCCGAGGATGTCGAGGCCGACTGCCGCGCCTTCGCCGAGAAGGGTTGTGCGGGATGCGACATCCTCGCCTATCGCGCCACCGAGGCCGACCCGGCCGAACTGGTGCGCGCAGCCCGGCGCGGGCTTGGTCCGTCGCGGCATCTGATCGTCGCCGGCGCTGTGGCATCAGCCGATCGGATCAAGGCAATCAAGCTGGCCGGCGCCAACGCTTTTACCATTGGCACAGCGGTTTTCGATGGCTCCTATTCGCCGACGAAAGGTTCTATCCTCTCGCAACTGCGGGATGTCCTCGCGGATTGCGAGCGCGTCTAATGCCAGTCATCGGCATCGATCTCGGCACACAAAGCCTGAAGGCGATCGTTGTCGATGACGAATTGCGGCTGCGTGGCGAGGCCGCTGTGTTGTACCAGCCGGCCTTCCCGGCGCCCGGCTGGGCCGAACAGAACCCGGCGCTGTGGCTGGCGGCGCTCAAGCCGGCCATTGCCGGCGCGCTCGACAAGGCTGGGCTTGCGCCGTCCGACATCAAGGGCATTGCCATTGCCGGCCAGCTCGACGGCTGCGTCGCGGTCGATGGCAATGGTGAGGCGCTGGCTCCGTGCATCATCTGGATGGACCGGCGGGCGGCAGGAGAGATCGCCGGCATCGATCCGGACTTCATCCGTGAGCGCACCGGTCTCGTTCTGGACGCCACTCATATGGCGGCGAAAATCCGCTGGGCAGCGCGCAACCTGCCCGAAGCGCGCCGGGTGGCGCTCTGGCATCAACCGGTATCGTTCGTGGTCGCGGCGCTGTGCGGTCGTGCCGTCATCGATCACGCGCTGGCCTCGACAACCATGCTCTATGGACTGAAGGAGCACAACTACGCCGGCGATCTGCTGGCCGCCTTCGACATCGATGCAGATAAATTGCCCGGCATCGACGATGCATCTGAGATCGCCGGCGCCTTGACGCACGCCGGCGCCGAGCTCACCGGTTTGCCTGTGGGCACGCCGCTGGCGGTCGGCACCGGCGATGATTTTTCGGCCGCCATAGGCGCCGGGGTCGTCGTGCCCGGTGTCGTCGCCTGCAATCTCGGCACGGCCGAAGTGGTCGGCGCGGTGTCCGGCACGCTTCGCCTCGACCCCGGCGGCCTGGTCGAGACCCATGGCTTTCTCGGCGACGGCTATTTCATCTCCAATCCCGGATGGCTCTCGGGCGGCGCGGTGACGTGGTTTCTAACAACCTTCGGCGTCGATTCGCCGGCGGCGATGTCGGAACTGGCGGCGACGGTGGTTGCCGGCAGCGACGATTTGCTGTTCCTGCCGGCCTTGTCCGGTGCCATGGCGCCGCGCTGGATCGCCGAAGCGCGTGCCGCTTTCTACGGCCTGACATCCTTCCACGGCAAAGCGGCCTGCGCTCGCGCAGTGCTGGAAGGCTGCGCCTTCGCCATGCGCGACGTTGTCGACCGGCTGGACGAGCTCGGCATAACAACCGGGCGCATCCGGCTCTCAGGCGGTGGCGCGCGCAGCCGGGTGTGGGGGCAAATCCGGGCCGATGTCAGCGGCAGGCCGGTCGAGATCGCGGGTGCGGCCGATGCCTCGCCGATCGGTGCGGCAATCCTTGCCGCCGCGGCCGTCGGCCTTACCTCCTCAGTGCAGCAGGCGGCTGAAAGGCTGGCCGGCCACGTCGAGACGATCGACCCTGATCCTTCCGCCAAGGCCGCCTACGACAGAAGTTACCGCCGGTATCGCACCTTGTTCGATGCCCTGACCCCGCTTCATGCTGACTGACCGGACTGCATCCTATGTCCAGACAAATGCTCGATCGCCTTATTGCCGGCACGCTGCCTGACCCGGACAGCCAGGGAATGCTGTCGGTGCCGCTGAAGACCATCGTCATAGGGCGCGGTCTCGGCGACGAGGCCGATGCGCTGGTCAAGCCGCTGCCGCTCGGCCGCAAGCTCGCCGTGGTCATGGATCCCGACACAAGGCTGGCGCTGGGTGAGAGGGTGTCGATCGCACTGCGTGGCAGCAGCGATGTCGACAAGATCATCCTGCCGCGCCATCCGCATCCGGACATGGACGCGGTGCGATCGGTGATCGCACGCACGAAAGACGCCAGCGGCCTGGTCGCGGTCGGATCTGGCTCGATCAACGACATCACCAAATATGCTGCCCATCTCACCCAAAAACCTTATGCGGTGTTCGGCACCGCGCCATCGATGAACGGCTACACCTCGGTGTCGGCGGCAATCACCGAGGACGGCCTCAAGAAATCGCTGACGGCCAGCCTGCCGGTCGGCGTCTTCCTCGATCTCGATGTCATGGCGCGGGCGCCGCACCGGCTGATCGCTGCCGGCTTCGGCGATTCGATGGCGCGGCCGACCGCGCAGACCGATTGGCTGATGGCGCATCTGTTGCTCGGCACGCCCTACAGGCAGGCGCCGTTCATGCTTCTGGCCGAGGACGAGAAGGCGCTCATCGCCAAGGCCGGCGAACTCGGGACCGGCGACCTTGAGGCGATGGAAGTGCTGGTGCGCACGCTGGTCATGTCCGGTCTCGGCATGACACTGTGCGGCGGCTCTTATCCGGCCAGCCAGGGCGAACATCTGATCGCCCACTATATCGACATGCGGGGCCAGGGATTGCCTGAGGCGCATCACGGCGAACACATAGCGGTGACGACGTTGACGATGGCGCGGCTGCAGGAGCGCGTGCTGGCACTGCCGGAGCTGCAGCTCGCGCCGTTCGCGGATACGCCAGAACGCTTCATCGAGATCTTCGGCGAAACGCTCGGACGTTCCTGCTGGGCGGCATTCAAGCCCAAGCTGCTGGACCGCGAACGGGCAGACGTCATCAACACCATGCTGGCCAGGCAGTGGCGCTCGCATCGCGAAAGGCTGCTGCGGGTGGCACGCCCGGCGCGCGAGATCGCGGCAGCACTGCGTGCCGCCGGCGCGCCGACCACGCCGCAAGAGGTCGCCATACCCGCTGGCTTCTACGACGAGGCGGTCGCCAATGCGCGGCTGATCCGCGACAGGTTCACCATGCTCGACGTCGCTGCTGCCTCGCTCGAAACGGTTGCGGCGGGAGCCTGAGCGGGTGCTGCGTCCGCTCACCGACTTCACCGCGCCGGACCGGCGCAACATCGCTGTCGTGCTGACCGACATAGACGACACCTTGACCGACAAGGGTCGGTTGCCGGCAAAAGCCTATGCGGCGCTCGAGCGGCTGAAGCAGGCCGGCTTCATTGTCGCGCCGGTTACCGGCCGCCCTGCCGGCTGGTGCGACCTGATCGCCCGGCAATGGCCGGTGGACGGCGTGATCGGCGAGAACGGCGCCTTCTATTTCCGCTACGACGACGCCAAAAAGCGGATTGTTCGCCACTACGCCAAGAGCGCTGCCGAACGGCAGGCCGATGCCGCGCGCCTCAAGGAGATCGAGCAAACCGTTCTGCGCGAAGTTCCGGGTGCGGCGGTCGCGGCCGACCAGGCCTATCGCGAGGCCGATCTGGCGATCGATTTTTGCGAGGACGTGGCGCCGCTGCCCAAAACCGAGGTTCTGAAGATCGTCGGCATCTTCCAGCGCTATGGCGCGACGGCGAAAATCTCGTCCATCCACGTCAATGGCTGGTTCGGCAAATACGACAAACTGTCGACAAGCCGGCTATTCTTGCAGGACTGTTTCGGTATAGATATCGACCACGACAAGGACAGCATTGTCTTCGTCGGCGATAGTCCAAACGATGCGCCAATGTTCGGCTTCTTCCCCAACAGCGTCGGCGTCGCTAATGTGCTGGACTTCGCCGGCGAGCTTCCGGCGTCTCCCGCCTTCGTCACAAGCGGGCGCGGCGCGAAGGGATTTGCCGAGTTTGGCGACGCGCTGATTGCTGCAAAGGGAATGGAATAGTCATGGACCAAGGCCGACTGACGAAGAAGGAGCGGCACGCGCTTATCCTTTCGGAAGTGCGCCGGTCGGCGTCGATACGCATCTCCAAGCTCGCACGGCGCATCGGCGTCGCCGGCGAGACCATCCGCCGCGATCTCATCGAACTCGGCGATGCCGGGCTGATCAACCGCACCTATGGCGGTGCGACGATCTCGCTGGTGACATCAGAACCGGTGATTTCGGAGCGTGGCCTGACCCTGATCGAGGAGCGCGCCCGCATCGGCCGCGGCGCGGCAAGCCTTGTCGAGAAGGGCCAGATCGTGATGATCGATGGCGGTTCGACCACCTATGAGGTGGCGCGCAACCTTTCGCAGCTGAAGCGCGACCTGACCATCATCACCAATTCCACCGGAGTGGCCTCTGTGGCCGGCGCCAATCCGACCTTTCGGGTGCTGCTCTGCCCCGGGACCTATGATAGCCGGGAAGGCAGCGTGTTGGGCGAAGACACCGTCGAGTTCCTGCGCCGCTACAATGCCGACGTCGCCATTATCGGGGCATCGGGGATAAGCGCCGATGGTCCGAGCGACATGATCTCGGGCGCCGCAGCCGTTAAACGCGCGATGATATCGCGTTCATTGTCGACGGTGCTGGTGGTGACCCACGACAAGTTTGGCCGCAGCAGTCTCGAACGCATCTGCGGGCTCGATGACATTGCCGATATCGTCACCGACACCGAACCGAAGGCCGACCTGCGCACTGCTGCCGAACAGGCGGGCACGGAGCTGCATGTGTTTGCCGCCGACTGATCAGCAACTGCCTATCCGGCGGCATCCCGGTTGGTCAGCGCGATGTGGCAGCAGCCGGGGCCGTGGCCCGGCGTCCAGGTGACATTGTCGAAGCGCACGCCCGTTGCCTCGAACAGACCACGGTCGAAAGCGCCGGCGATGCGGCAGAGCGTGGCGAGTTTTTCATCACCGACACCGGCCTCGACCCAGGCGTCCTTCAGCGGACAACGCTTCACCTTGAAGGCGATGTGGTCCGGCCCGCGCTCGACATCGGTCGGATACATCAGGCCGCCATCCGGGCTGACGGCCAAAAATGCCTCGCCGATGGCCGGCGCGTCGTTAGGTCCGAAACGGGCGAAGGCGGCCGCCGCCACCTCCTTGCCGCGCTGCTCGATGGTGCGGATCATGATCGCCTCGGCCTTTTCCGCGCCGAGTTCGCCGGTCAGCTCGTCGAGAAACAGACGGTAGAGATCGGCGCGGTTGCGGAAGGCGGAATCGAGTTCGCGCGAGAGTTTTTCGGCTCTGGCTTCTGGTTCGGTCATGGTACTTGCCTGCTGCTTCTGTCCAATCTTGGCGCCGCCGCAACCAGCGCCTTGCCGATTGCCGACTGCGGCGCGTCGATAACGTTGCGGGCGTCGCCGCTCTCGGCGATCCGCCCGGCGTTGAGAAGAACGACGCGGTGGGCGATGGCCCGTACGACGCCGAGATCATGCGAAATGAAGAGATAGGCGATCCGTTCCCTGGCTTGCAGGTCGAGCAGCAACTCAAGGATCTGTCCACGGACCGAAACGTCGAGCGCCGACACCGCCTCGTCGAGCACGATCAGCGACGGTTTGGTCGCGATGGCTCGGGCGATGGCGACGCGCTGGCGCTGGCCGCCGGAGATTTCGTGAATGGCGCGCGGGGCGAGATCGGCTGCCAGCCCGACGCGATCCAGCAAGGCAGCAATGCGGGCCGGCCTCTCGGCGCGGGAAGCGATGGCATGGATGCGCAAGGGATCGTCAAGCACGCGAGCCACCGTGGCGCGCGGGTTGAACGCGGCGAGCGGATCCTGGAACACCATTTGCAGGCGCGCGCGCTTGGTGCGCAGGGCCGCACCCTTCAAGAGCAGAAAGTCATCGCCTTCGAACTGGACGGTGCCGGCGTCGGGCTCGATCAACCTAAGCACCAGCCGCGCGATCGTCGACTTGCCGCTGCCGGAGGGCCCGGCCAGCGCCAGCGTCTCGCCGGGTTCGATGGCGAAGGAGACACCGTCGACGGCCGCGATGGCCTTGCCGCCACGACGGTATCGCTTGGTAAGACCGGAGACGGTGAGCAAGTTCATGCCGGCGCCCGTCGTAGCAGCGGATCGGCGTCGAGGCCGAGATGGGCGTCGAGCAGCGTTCGCGTATAGGCATGGCGCGGGGCGTTTATGATTTGCTCCGTCGGGCCGAGTTCGATCAGTTCGGCGTTCCGGAATACAGCGATACGCTCTGCGAGTTCGGCGGCCAGCGCGATGTCGTGGCTGATGAACAGCAGCGTCATGCCGTCCTCCGCCACCAGTTGCCGAATGAGGCTGACGATTTCGGCTTGCACAATGGTGTCCAGCGCGCTGGTCGCCTCATCGGCGATCAGCAATTTCGGTCCGGCGGCAATCGCCGCGGCGATCGCCACGCGCTGCTTCTGGCCGCCGGAGAGCTGGTGCGGGAAAGCACGCATGGCGGTTTGTGGGTCGGGCAGCCGGACACGTTGGAGCAGGGTTTTGGCTTTGGCGTAAGCTTGTGGCCAGTCGAGGCCGAGGTGGGTGCAGGCGACTTCGGCGATCTGTTTGCCGACGGTCATGACGGGGTCGAGGCTGGCGGAGGGGTCCTGGAAGACGAAACCAATGTCGCGGCCGGGAAGGGGGCTTGCGACGGATAGTTTGCGCTCTACGGCGCCCCCCTCTGTCCTGCCGGACATCTCCCCCGCAAGGGGGGAGATTGCTCTCTCATCTCCGCCTTCGCCAACCACGAACGTTGCAGAAGGGAAGCCGTCGGCAAAGCTGCTGATCTCCCCCCTTGCGGGGGAGATGTCCGGCAGGACAGAGGGGGGTGCCTTGACGCCTGCCTCTCCTGTAGATCTCAGGAACCAATCGATCCTTCCCTTAACCTTGGCTGACCCCGGCAGCAGTCCAGCCACCGCCAGCGCCAGCGTGCTCTTGCCCGAACCGCTTTCGCCAATGATCGCCAGCCGCTCGCCGGCAATAACATCCAGGCTGACCCCCTTCAGCGCCGTCACCTCGCTGCCATCTCGCCGATAGCGCACTGACAGATCGCGTATCTCAGCCAGTGCGGTCACGACAGGCTCCTCCGCACCGCCGTCGTTTCGACCACGCCTTCGCCGGTGAGATAGACGCCAAGCACGGTCAGCACCAAGGCGATGCCCGGAACGATCGACAGAAAGGGCGCGGTGCGCAGCACAGTGCGGCCCTCGGCGATCATGCCGCCCCAAGTGACGCGATTGGGGTCGCCGAGACCGAGGAAGGACAGCGCTGCCTCGGTGAGGATCGCGGCGGCCACGATCACCGAGGACAAGGCCAGCACCGGCGGCAACGCGTTGGGCAACACCTCGCGAAAAGCGATCTCAAGCGGATGCATGCCGATGACGCGAGCGCCGGCGACGTAATCGCGCTCGCGGATCGACAGCACTTCGGCGCGCGCTACACGCGCCGGTCCGGTCCAGGTGCCAAGCGCTATTGCCGTGACGACGACGCCGAGCGACGGCCCGACGACGCTGACGAAGGCCAGCGCCAGGAGAAAACTCGGCACGGTCTGGAAGGCATCGGTGATGCGCATCAGCCCCTCGTCCACAAGGCCGCCGGCAAAGCCGGCCAGCGTGCCGACGACCGCGCCGATGAAGAGTGCCGCCGCTGCCGCCGCCAGGCCGACCGCCAGCGAGGTGCGGGCGCCGTGGAACAGTTCGGCCAGCACGTCACGGCCGAGCCGGTCGGTGCCGAGCGGCAGCGACCAGTCCTGGAAGGGCGGCAGCAGTGCTGGTCCGGCAATGGCCTGCGGGTCGCCGGGGAAGAGCAGCGACGCAAACAGCGCCATGGCGAACAGAAGCGCCAGGATGATCGCGCCGGCGACCGCTTCCGGCCGGCGCAGGAACCGCGGCAGCGCGCTCACGCGCTGGCCTCGCCGGCGCCGACGCGCGGGTCGAGGAAGGCGTAGGCGATGTCGACGGCAAGGTTGACGGCAATGACGAGGACGGCGCTGGTGAGGATGATGCCGAGCAGCAGCGGCGTGTCGCGCGAAGCGACCGCTTCCTGCGCCAGCCGGCCGAGCCCGGGCACGGCAAAGACGCTTTCGATGACGACGCTGCCGCCCAGCATCTGCGCCGATTGCAGGCCGAGCATGGTGACCAGCGGCAAGAGCGCGTTGCGGGCGACATGGGCGAGCACGATGCGGCGGCGTGACAGCCCCCTGGCGCGGGCGGCGAGCACAAAATCCTGCCGCCACGCCTCGGCCATGCCGGCGCGCATCATGCGCAGATAGAGCGCGAGATAGATGAAGCCGAGCGCGGAAACCGGCAGGACGAGGTGGACGGCGACGTCGGTGGCGCGGTCAAAACCGGTCTTGTCCGAGGCCAGGCTCTCGATGCCGCCGATCGGCAGCCAGCGCAGGTCGACGGCAAAGACGACGATCAGCACCAGGCCAAGCCAGAAACCCGGCACGGCATAAAGCGCCAGCGAGCCGATCGACAGGAAGCAGTCGCGAAAGCTGCCGGGTCTGGCGCCGGCGTGGATGCCGAGCGCCGAGCCCAAACCGAAGGAGAGCGCGGTGGCGGTCACCATCAAGAGCAGTGTCGTCGGCAGGCGTTCCAGGATGACATCGCGAATTGGCCGCGAGAAGGTAACGGACTGGCCGAGGTCGAAATGCAGCAGCGCCCAGAGATAGTTCGCGAGCCGTGTCAGCTCGGACTGGTCGAGGCCCCAGCGATGACGCAGCAATTCGATCATGCCGGCGTCGCCGCCGGTCGAGACGATGTAGGCGTCGACCGCGTCACCGGGGGCGGCTTCCAGGAGGAGGAATGTGCCGATGATGACGATCAGCAGCACGAAGATGCTGCCGACGAGGCGACGGCGAATGAGGGTGAGGGCACGGGTCATGGCTGCCTTACCCTCCCCCTTGTGGGGAGGGTCGATCCGCGAAGCGGAGCGGGGTGGGGGTTCTCGTAGGGCGCTACCCCCACCCCGTCGAGCGGCTGCCGCTGCGCAGCAACCGCTCGCCGACCCTCCCCACAAGGGGGAGGGTGAAGGTTGGCGCTATCCGGCAGGACAGAACAGAGGCGTGAAGGAACTCTCATCCCTGATGATGAGCATTCGTCCAACCGATGCGCAAGCATGCCGGGCTGATCGCTAGCCAGCCAGATAGGTGTCCGCCCAGTTCGACGCCGCCCATCGCGGGTTGTTGGCGATGTTGCCCACGGTATCGCGCGCGACGCTGATGAAGCTCCATTCGGCGACGTTGATCAGCGGCAGGTCCGCCGCGACCTGTTTCTGGAATTCCTTGTAGAGGTCGGTGCGCGCTGACGTATCCAGCGTCTCCGAAGCCTTGGCGATCAGCGCGTCGAGCGCGGCGTTCTTGTAGCCGCCCTGGTTGGAGAACGGCACGCCGTCGGGAATGCCGCTCTGCACCAGGATGGTGGTCGAGATCGCCGGGTCGCCGCGGAACACCGGCGGGCCGACGGCGAGGTCGAAGGTGTGGTCGGTGTAGACGGCCTTGATGTGCGCGGCCGAGTCGTTGTTGACGATCACGGCGTCGATGCCGATTGCCGCCAGCGCCTGGCGCAGATAGTCGCCGAACTGCTTCGTCTCGTTGAAATAGGGTGCCGGCAGGAGTTTCAGCGCAAAACGCTTGCCGTCATCGGCGCGCTTGTACCCCGCGTCGTCGAGCAAGGCGTTGGCCTTGGCGACGTCGAATGGATAGATCGGCACGTCGGCAGTGTAGAATTGCGGATCGTTCTTCGGCACCGGGCCGGTGGCGGTGGCGGCATAGCCGAGGAACACCGTCTTGACGACGAAGTCCTTGTCGATGGCATGCGCGATCGCCTGGCGGACCTTCACGTCGGCCAGTTCCTTGCGGCGATGGTTGATCTCGACGACGAGCTGATAGGTCAGCCCCTCATAGCCCTTGGAGATCACCTTCAGGCCCGGCACCTTGGAGATGCGGTCGAGGTCGGCCAAGGGCACGGCGGAGAAGGCGGCGAGCTGGATCTCTTCGGCCTCGAGCGCCGCTGCAGCCGACGTGCGGTCGGGTAGCACCTGGTAGATGATCTCGTCGAGATACGGCTCGTCCTTGGCCCAGTAATCCGCATTCCTGGTCAGCTTGTAATACTGGCCGGCCTTGTATTCGCCGAACTTGAACGGCCCGGTGCCGATGGGTGCATTGTTGGCCGGGTTGTCCTCGATCTTGCCGACCTCGTAGATGTGCTTCGGCACCACGCTTGACAGCGCCGGCAGCGCGTTGCGGATCAGCTGGAACGGCGTTGGCTTGGCGAATTTGAAGACGGCGGTCAGATCGTCAGGGGTGTCGACGCTGGCCAGATCCTTGAACACGGTGCGGCCGAGATTCTGCAGCGGCTTCCAGATCTGCAGCGCGGAGAAGGCGACGTCGGCCGAGGTGAACGGCTCGCCGTCATGCCATTTGACGCCGTCGCGCAGTTTGAAGGTCACCGACAGCCCATCGGCAGCACCTTCCCAGGAGAGCGCAAGGCGGGGTTCCAGTCCGTCCTTGCCTTCGAACGAGGCTTCGGCCAGCGTTTCGACGATCTTGCTGGAAATGAAGAAGACGCCGTTGGAGGCGACGATGGCCGGATTGAGGTTGCGCGGTTCGGAATCGGCGGCGAGCACGAGGCGGCCGCCCTTCTTCGGCGTCTGCGCCCAGCTGAATGTGGGCATGGCGGTGGAGGCCAGCAGCAAAACTGAGCCGCCAAGCAGCGTGCGTCTGGAAATATCCGACATGATCAACCTCCGTCCTCTCCGCGACCAGATGGGCGCACCCCTCGAAGCTGGCCGCACCCGCCAGCATCCTCGCGGCGATTATGGCCCTTGCCAAGGGTTTCGCCAGAGACGGAATTGGCGCATCCTTGCTTGGCTTTGAAATTTTCGTCCTCTGGACCAGTTTTAGAGGTGGCCCTTTCATTCTGGTATTCTGGTAGGACCAGATTGCCTTAGTGTGCAGCAATGACGAGTGGTGACAGCCTGCCGAAGCAATCTAACCTGTTTCTGGCTGGACCAGAGTTAACGAAATGGTGCAGATTTGATCGAAGCCAAGGGATTGGACGCAGTACGGCCGGCGATCCCACTGATATCAGGGAGAGAAAGATGAACATCGCCCCGGGCAAGAGCGCCGTCAGCAATATCCCGTTCGATCAGGTGAGGGTCGACCGGCTGATGGAAGAGGCCGGCATCGATGTTCTGCTCGCGACCTCCAAGCACAACACGCAGTATCTGCTTGGCGGCTACAAGTTCATCTTCTTTGCCGCCATGGATGCGATCGGCCATAGCCGTTACCTGCCTATCGTCCTCTATGAAAAGGGCGGGCCCGGTCATGCCGCCTATATCGGCAACCGCATGGAAGGCGCCGAGCACCAGAACAGCCCGTTCTGGACGCCGACGCTGCATGCCGCCTGCTGGGGCACGCTCGATGCTGCCAATCTTGCGGTCGAGCACATCAGCAAGATCGGCAAGGCCGGCGCCCGCCTCGGCATCGAGCCGGCCTTCCTGCCGTCGGACGCCTATGCGCTGATCCGCAAGGCGTTGCCGGATGCCAGGCTGATCGACGCGACCGGCATGCTGGAGAGCATGCGCGCCATCAAGACGGACGCCGAGCTGGAAAAGCTGCGTATCGCCTCCGAGCTGATCACCGATTCCATGTTGGCGACCATCCGGTGGGCGCATGAAGGCACGACCAAGGCGGAGATCATCGAGCAGCTGCGGCGTGAGGAAACCAATCGCGGCGCGCATTTCGAATATTGCCTGCTGACGTTGGGCGCCAGCTACAACCGCGCGGCGTCACCGCAGGCGTGGAAAAAGGGCGAAGTGCTGTCGATCGATTCCGGCGGCAATTATCACGGCTATATTGGCGATCTCTGCCGCATGGGCATTCTGGGCGAACCGGATGCCGAGCTTGAGGATCTATTGGCCGAGGTCGAGACGGTGCAGCAGGCGGCGTTCTCGAAGGTGAGGGCGGGCACCATCGGCGGCGACATGATTTCGCATGCCGAGGGTGTGCTGAAGGCCTCCAAAGTCGCGCCCTACACGGATTTCTTCGCCCACGGCATGGGCCTGATCACGCATGAGGCTCCGTTCCTGATGACCAACCATCCGGTGACCTATGAAGGCACCTATGCCGCCAAGCCGCTGGAGACAAACATGGTGCTGTCGGTGGAGACGACCATGCTTCACCCGACGCGGGGGTTCATCAAGTTGGAGGACACGTTGGCGGTGACGGATGCGGGATATGTGATGTTTGGGGATCGGGCGCGGGGCTGGAATAGAGGTGGGATAGCCTAGCTCGGCGCTACTCCCTCACCCGGATTGTCATCCGAATTGCGAAGGGCAATTCGGGCTATCCGACCTCTCCCCGAGGGGAGAGGAGTTTGCGCCGGCGCTGGCTCCTGCCTCTTCTCCCCTCGGGGAGAAGGTGGCCGCGAAGCGGCCGGATGAAGGGGGCCTTTCGCGATTACTTCCCCGCCGGGATCAGCCTGAAATCCGGCAGCTCCCGCAGCACCAGTTCCGGTCCGGCCGGCGAATAGACGACGAAGAGCTGCATCGGCCCATCGCCGGTATTCAGCGTCGAATGGAAACGGCTTTCCGGCACATAGATGGTGCAGCCGGGGCCGACCTTGGCGACGACCGGATTGCCGTTCTCGTCTTCGACCATTTGTTCGCCATTGCCTGAGATGACGAAGATGATTTCTTCCGCGCCGGGGTGGTTGTGGCGGGTGTGGCCCTTGCCTGAGGGCAGGTCGACGACGCCGCCGGAAAAGCGCTCAGCGCCATTCACTTCAGGCGCGACCGTCAGCGACAGCTTGCCCCAGTCAAAGCCGAAGGCGCTCACGTCCTTCGGGTATACGAACACCTTGCTCTTGTCGGTCATGATCTCATCCCTTCTTTTTCTTCTGGTCGTGCGGCGTGACGGCCTTGAAATCCGCCGTCTGCCTGGCGATCGCGGCTTCAGCCGGCAGCCGTTCCATCGAACTCGCGCCATAAAAGCCGTGCAGGCCCTTGCAGCGGTCGAGGATGTAGCGGGCATCATCCGGCATCGAGATCGGCCCGCCATGGCAAAGCAGGATGACATCCTTGCGCACCGAGCGCGCCGCGTTGGCGATGGCGTCGATCTCGACCACGCAGTCGTCGAGCGACTTGGCCGACGTGGCTCCGATCGAGCCGCCGGTCGTCACCCCCATATGGGCAACGACGATGTCGGCGCCGGCTTTTGTCATGGCGCGCGCCTCGTCGGGGTTGAAGATATAGGGCGTGGTCAGAAGATCGAGCTTGTGCGCCTCGGCGATCATGTCGACCTCCAGCCCGAAGCCCATGCCGGTTTCCTCAAAACTCTGGCGCATGCTGCCATCGAACAGGCCGATGGTCGGGAAATTCTGCACGCCGGAAAAGCCCATCGTCTTCAGCTCGGCAAGCAGCAGCGGCATGATGACGAAGGGATCGGTGCCGTTGACACCGGCCAGCACCGGCGTCTTTTTGACCACCGGCAGCACCTCATAGGCCATTTCCTTGACGATCTCATTGGCGTTGCCATAGGCGAGCAGGCCGGCAGCCGAGCCGCGCCCGGCCATGCGGTAGCGGCCGGAATTGTAGATGATGATGAGGTCGATGCCGCCGGCTTCCTCGGCCTTGGCCGACAGGCCGGTGCCGGCGCCGCCCCCGACGATGGGCACGCCGTCGGCGATCATCGCCTTGAACTTCTTCAATATGTCCTTGCGCGGTATTGCGGGCATTTGTTGGCTCTCACTGTCTGGCGATGTCGAGGAAGGCCGCGGTTGCGGCTTTGGCAAATTCCGGATCGTTGATGTGCAACGGCAGGCGTGTGACCCGGCGTGTGGCGCTCGGCCTGATGGTGCGCTCGATGGCACCGAACAGCACGGCGTCGGCTTCGGGGTCGAAGAAGGCGCCGCCCTCGATATCGAGTGCCGAGACACCTTTTTCGGGGATCAGGAAATGCACAGGGCCCTCGCAGCGAGCGAGCCTGGTGCCGATCCACTCGCCTATACCGCGGCATTCGTCCACCGTGGTGCGCATCAGTGTGACGTTGGGATTGTGCTCGTAGAACAGCCGGCCCCTAAACTTCTCGGGAATGGTCGGCGGCGCCCAGAAATTGACCATGTCCAGCGCGCCGACCGAGCCTACATAGGGCAGCTTGGTGCGGGCGATGGCGCCGAAGCGGTCCTCCGTCGCCGGCAGCACGCCGCCGAACAGCAGGTCGCAGACTTCCGTCGTGGTGATGTCGATGACGCCGGCGAGCAGGCCCGAGTCCGCGAGCTTCTCCATCGAGCGGCCGCCGGTGCCGGTGGCGTGGAAAACCATGCAGTCATAGTTGGCGCGCAACTGATCCGCGATGGCGGTCACGCAAGGCGTGGTGACGCCGAACATGGTGAACCCGAGTGCCGGCTTGCCGGTGGCAGTCGGCGCCGGCCTGGCGGCCATGCCGGCGATTGCCTGCGCCGCATTGTGCAGCACGACGCGTGACAGCCGGTTCAGTCCCGCCATATCGGTGACCGATGGCATCATGATGATGTCGGAGACGTCGACATAGGGCGCGGTGTCGCCGGAGGCGAGCGTCGAGACCATGATCTTGGGCAGCCCAAGCGGCAGCGCGCGCATGCCGGCAGTGATGATCGACGTGCCGCCGCCGCCGCCAATGCCGATCACGCCTGATATGTCGTCGCGCGACTGAATGAAATTTGTGAAGGCGGCGCTCATGCCGGCCACTGCCGTGCCGCGATCATCGATGCCGAGCACGCCACTGGCTCCACCCGGATGATGCGCCGCGACCTCGCTGGCCGGGATATCGACCGGCACCGTGGCACCGCGCGTTCCGATGTCGACGCGGGCAACCGAACTGCCGGTGGCGGCAATAGCATCGGCCAGGAAGGCAAGTTCCTCGCCCTTGGTGTCGGCTGTGCCCACCACGTAGATGCGCTTCATCGCGTTTCTCCCGTCACCGGCCGACCGGCGCCGGGCCGCCTGTCGCCCTTTGCCGGCCTTTCGGTGGGCAAAGGTCATTGCAATTTTTCGAGACGCGCGTATCGTATTGACATGGAAGTCTCACGTCAACAAGCCGCTGGGAACGACGACGCCAACGAGGCTGCAGAACGCGGCCCACGGGCCCGCACAAAACGGCTGATGCTGAAGACGGCGACGCGGCTGATGCAGGCGGGCGTCACCCCGTCGGTCAGCGAAGTCGCGGAGGCGGCGCAAGTGTCGCGCGCCACCGCCTATCGCTATTTCCCCAGCCAGGCAGCCCTGGTGCAGGCGGTGGTTGACGAGGGGCTTGGGCCGATCCTGACCTGGCAATCGACGTCCACCGATGCCGGGCGGCGCGTTGCCGAATTGTTCGATACGGCCATGCCGCGCATCGAAGCTTTCGAGGCAACTTTCAAGGCAGCGCTGAAACTGTCGCTCGACCAATGGGCGCAGCGGCAGGCGGGCACGCTGGGCGGCGAGCCGCAATTCACGCGCGGACATCGCGTCCAGCTGCTGAAGGATGCCATCGCACCGCTCAAGGGCCGGCTGCCGCCGCGCGAGTTCAAGCGCCTGGCGCAGGCGCTGTCGATGATGTTCGGCGTCGAAGTGCTGATCGTGCTGAAGGATATATGGGGGCTCGATAGCCGCGGCATGCGGTCGGTCGCGCAATGGGCGGCGGGCGCCCTTGTGCGCGCCGCGGTGGCGGAATCAACGGCTGAAATCGATGCGGCCCCGACGGCGGCATTGGCGAAATAGCGCCAATCTGGTTCGACCAGATTTGGATGCCCACTATTGATGTTAACCGGGATGGCAGTGCCGAAACAAGGCTCTCCTATATCAACGAGTAGGAAAATTCAGGGAAAACAGTCGGATACATGAAAAATCCGGTTATACAAGGTCCGGTGGTGATCCAAGAAAGAGCTTGACGGCTATCCAAAATTGGTAATACCAGATCAGGAAAGAAAAGGCGGATCGAGAATGACAGCCGCAGTCCATTTCGGCAGGACGAGGAGAATCATACGGATGGCGCGTGTTCCGTCCGCACGAGGTGGCGCATCGTGACGCAGACGTCGCCTCGCGCCAGTGACGGCAAGGGGATTGCGCTGCGCCTCGATGGGCTCAGCAAGGCCTATGGATCCGTGCGCGCCATCAACGACCTGAGCTTCGCCGTCGACGAAGGCCGCTTCTTCGTACTCTTCGGGCCGAGCTCCGTTGGCAAGACGACGACGCTGCGCACTATCGCCGGCCTCGTCCAGGCCGACTCCGGCACGCTTGAGATCGGCGGCCGCGACATGGCCCATGCGCCGATCGCCGGCCGAGGCATCTCGATGGTCTTCCAGTCTTTCGCGCTTTACCCCCACCTCACGGTCTATGACAATCTCGCCTACCCGCTGCGCGAGGAGAAAGCCGCGCGCGCCGAGATTGACAAGCGGGTGAAAGAGACCGCCGAGATCCTGAAGCTGACACACCGCCTGAAGGCCAAGCCGGCAACCCTGTCCGGCGGAGAGCAGCAGCGCGTCGCGCTCGGCCGCTCCCTGATCCGCCGGCCAAAGATTCTTCTGCTCGATGAGCCGCTCACCAATCTCGACGCCAAGCTTCGGCACGAGACGCGCGCCGAGCTGAAGCGGCTGCACCGCCAGTTCGGCATGACCGTGATCTATGCCACGCCCGACGAGCTCGAGGCTCTCTCGATGGGCGAGACGATCGCCGTCATGCGCGATGGGGGCATCGTCCAGATCGGCACGCCAGACGAGCTTTACGAGCAGCCGATCAATACCTATGTCGCCAGCAAGATCGGCTCGCCGCACATGAATCTGTTCACGGCCTCGGTGCGCGCCGACACCAGATCTTTCGACACGCCGCTCGGGACTCTGGTTCCGGCGACGGCGCCAAAGACTGCCGATGCCAACGAGGCCGCGCTGATCGGCATTCGCCCGAGCGACATTCGGCTCGCCGCCAAGGGCGAAGCCGGGGTTGCCTCGAAGGTGCATCTGGTCGAACCGCTCGGCGACATAACGATCGTCTCGGTCGAGGCCGGCGGCGAGATGTTGCGCATGGTGCTGCCGGAAGCGATCGCCGCCAGCATCAGGACCGGCGATTCGGCATCGATCGCCATCGATAACAGGAAAATCCACGTCTTCCGCGCCGCGAGCGGCCAGGCAATGACCTGACTCGAACGGCGAGAAGCAATCCGGTTAACCAAGGGAGGAAACGCGAATGACGGCGATGACCAAACTGAAAGGGCTAGCGACAGCCGCAAGCTTCGCTGCCACACTACTGGTGGGAGGCGTGACCTATGCCTCTGCCGAAGAAGTGACGTTGACGATGGCGGTGCCGGATTGGCCCCCGACCCGCATTATGAAGAAGTTCTTCGACGAGCAGTACAAGCCGAAGTCTGGCAATACTGTGAAGCTCGATGTGGACTTCATTCCGTGGCCGGATTTCTACACCCGCGTCAACGCCTCGTTGACCTCGGGCGAAAAGAAGTACAACTTCATCGTGTCGGACTCGCAGTGGCTGGGCGCCTTCGTCGAAGGCGGCTACTTCCGCAAGATCAACGATCTCATCGATGCCGACCCGGAACTCAAGGCGACGATGGAGTCGATGCATCCCGCCGTGCTCAACGCCTACTCGACCTATCCCAACAGCACGCCGAACTACTACGGCTTCCCGCAGTTCCCGGACGTGCTGGTCACCTACGGCCGCAAGGACGTGCTCTGCAACAACGACGAGCAGGCCGCCTACAAGGCGAAGTACAATGAGAAGCTGCCCTGCACCGGCGAAGAAATCGACGCCATGGACTGGAACACGTTCGAGCATGTTGGCGAATTCTTCCAGCGCAAGAAGGGCGACAAGCTCGCCGGCCAGGTGCTGGATGACGATTTCTATGGCATCGCCTATCAGGCAGGCAAAGGCTACGACTTCTCGACGAGCTCGGTCCACACGTTCGTCTGGGAGCATGGCGGCGGCATCTGGGATGAAACCAAGGCCCCGACCGGACATGCCGAAGGCGTCGTAAACTCCCCGAAGTCCATCGAGGGCATGGAGCATTTCCTCAAATTGCTGAAGTTCATGCCGCCGGTGGTCAAGACCGGCACCATGGACATCTTCGTCTCGGACCAGTTGTTCCGTGAAGGCAAGGTGGCCATGAACATCGACTGGATCGGTCTCGCCGAAGCCTCGCTCGATCCCAAGACGTCGAAGGTTGCCGACAAGCTGGTGTTCGGATTGGCGCCAGGCCTGCGCGGTGCCGACGGCAAGGTGAATCGTACGTCACAGATCGGCGGACAGCCTTTCGTTCTCACCACCTGGACGACGCCTGAGCAAATCAAGGAAGCGGTTGGCTTCGTGAAGTGGTGGCTCTCGCCTGATATCCAGCACCAGTTCGCCGCCGGCGGCGGCCAGTCCGCGATCAAGTCGGTCTACAGCGATCCGAAGTATGTGACCTATCGTCCGTGGGACCGCGCCTGGGCGAACTCGCTCGACTGGCAGAAGGACATGTGGCACGTGCCGCAGTTCTTCGAACTGCTCACCCAGCAGCAGGACCAGTACGACCTAGCCATCACTGGCAAGCAGGACGCCAAGACCACCTTGGATAACATCGCCAAGTTCCAGGAGGACCTCCTGAAGAACGATGGTCTTATCCAGTAACCTTCCGACATAGCTGCGGGGAGCGGGCAAAAGCCGCTCCCCGTCATTGCCACTTCAGGCGCTCCATATTTCGGACTCCCATGACCGCTGTTTCAAGCACGCTGCTGACACCACGCCTTACCGCGGTTGTTGCCCACAACTGGAAACTCGCCATCGCTGTCGCTGTCGTCGTGTCGGCCATATCAATGGCGGGCTTGCCTGCGGCTGTCTCCTTCTGGGTGGTGGGCGCCGCGGTGGCGTTGGTCGCGGCCGCATTTACCGTCAACGCGTATCGCCGCCACTACTTCGGCGCCTTGCTGGTCGCTCCGGCAATCGCCGTTCTGTTTGTGATGAATATCTTCCCCCTGCTGTGGTCGCTGGGCCTTTCGTTCTTCGCCTACCAGGCAAACCAGCAGACGATCCGCTTCGTCGGACTCGGGAACTACATCCGGATCCTTACCAACGATCTCGCTGCTCACGCGACTTGGGGCGCGCTGATCAACACCGCCATGTTCGTCGTGTTCACCGTCTCCGCGCAGATGATCGTCGGCTTTCTGCTGGCCATCCTGTTCGCCAAGCAATTTCCGCTGCGCAAGTATTTGTTGATCCTGGTGCTGACACCGATGATGCTTTCGGTTGTCGCCTCTGGCGTGTTCTTCACCTACTACTATGACCCGACATTCGGGATTCTCAGCTACGTCATCAATTCCATCTCCGGCAACCAGTTCATCCTGATGAGCAACAAAGTCGGTGCCGTGGCGGGAATCGTTTTCGCCGACGCATGGATGTGGTCGCCCTTTGTCATGCTCCTTGTGCTTGCGGGCCTCGTCTCGGTGCCGAAATACCTTTACGAGGCCGCTGCCATCGACCGTATTTCCAGCTGGCGGCAATTCTGGATGATCACCTTCCCCTACATCCGCGGCCTTCTGATGTTGGCCCTTCTCTTCCGCACCATCGAGGCATTCAAGCTGGCGGATCTCGTCATCCTCCTCACCAAGGGCGGCAACGACACGCTGACGATCTCCTATCACTTGATCCGCATCGCCAACGAGCAGAACAAGACGAGTGAGGGCGCGTCGATCTCCTACCTGATGCTGTTCATGGTGATCGTTCTCACCAACCTCTACCTGTACCTCGCAAACCGCCGTACGCAGGGAGCCTAACCCGTGACCGAATCGATATTGGGAAAGCTCGGCTTCCGCAGGGCCAGCGGAGTAGACGAGGCCGGCTGGGGGCGGACGCTCGCCGTGGCCGTCGTCGCCTTTATCTATTTTCTGCCGGTGCTGTTCATCATATTCACCGCCTTCAAACCGCAGGGCGACGCGCTTCTGGTGCCTCCGACGCTGTCGCCCACGTCGCTGTTCGGCTTGATTCCGGATCATTTTGTGTTCAAGCCCACGCTCGAAAATTTTGGGTCCGTCTTTTCTCGCTCGATGACGTCGGGCGGTGCCCCGGAAGCGACAGGATTCGACCGTTATTTCTTCAACTCGATCTTCATCGCCTCGGCTTCGGTGCTGCTGGCGCTGGTCATCGGCACCCTGGCGGCCTTCGGCTTCTCGCGCTATCCGCTGAAAGGCAATGACACCTACCTGTTCATCATCCTGACCACGCGCATGCTGCCGGCGATTGTGGTGATCATTCCGGTGATCCTGATGTTCCGCGTAGTGGGCCTGTCGGGCTCGTATCTCGGCATCATCATGCTCTACACCGCCTTCAACCTGGCCTTCACCATCTGGATGATGAAGAGCTTCTTCGATGAATTGTCGCCAGACGTCGAGGATGCCGCCCGCCTCGACGGATCGTCCGGAATGCGGGTGTTCTTCAAGATTTGCCTGCCCCAGGTCATTGCCGGGCTCGCCGCCACGTTCGTGTTCGGCCTGATCCTCACCTGGAACGAGTTCCTCTTCGCCCTCTTGCTCTCGGGGCCCGACACGAGGACGGTCCCGGTCGCCATGAACCAGGCCGTGTCGTCGGGTGGACGCGGCACCGACTGGACTTTGCTTGCCGCCATCGAAACCCTGTTCCTCGTCCCAGTCTTCCTGGTCACCTTCTTCTTGCAAAACCATCTGTTGCGCGGTGTTACCTTCGGCACGGTGAAGCGCTGAGATGTCAACCATCGAACTCCGCAAAGTCACCAAGCGCTTCGGCTCCTTCACCGCGGTCAAGGACGTTGACCTGTCGGTGGCCGCCGGTGAGGTCGTCTGCCTTCTCGGCCCGTCCGGCTGTGGCAAGACGACGACCTTACGCGTCATCGCCGGGCTGGAAAGCGTCACTGACGGCGAGGTCGTCGTCGCCGGCAAGGTGATGAACAAACTGCCGCCCGAAAAGCGCGACATCGCCATGGTGTTCCAGTTCTACGCGCTCTACCCGTCGGCATCGATCGCCGAGAACATCGCCTTCCCGCTCTATCATGACGGCATTTCCGGGGCTGAGCGGACTGCCCGCGTCAACCGCGTCGCCGCGATCCTTCACTTGGAGCACGTTCTCGACCGGCTGCCGAACCAGATATCCGAGGGCGAAAAGCAGCGCGCCGCCATGGCCCGCGCCATCGTCCGCGACCCCAATTGCTTCCTCTTCGACGAGCCCTTGTCGCGTCTCGATGTCGAACTGCGCCAAACCATGCGTGGCCAGATCAAGGAAGTGCTGCAGGGCCTCTCCAAAGCGACCGTGATCGTGACCCATGACCAGCTCGAAGCGCTCACCATGGCCAACCGCATCGCCATCATGAAGGACGGCCTGATCGAGCAAGTCGGCTCACCGCACGAGGTATTTGCCAAGCCCGCCAATGCTTTCGTGGCGAGCTTCATCGGCACGCCGCAGATGAATCTTCTCGAGGCCGACCTCAAGGCCTTCGCCGATGGCACGGCGGACATGACCGTGGCCGGCATTAGTCTGGCGATCCGCACGGACGCGGCGGTCGCGCGCCTGCAGCCCGGCAAGGTGACGATCGGTGTCCGCCCCCGTGCTTTCACCGTGACCGATACAGGGGACCGTGGCACCATCTCCGCCAGAGCCGAGCTCATCGAGCCCATGGGCGCCGAAACCCTTATTCATGCCCGCACGGCGGCAGGCGCCGACATCCGCGTCGTGGTGACGAGAAGCCAGTGGGTCAAGGTCGGCGAGGCGCTGAATCTACGCCCCGATCCCAGGCAAACCCATGTCTTCGATGGCGCCGGAAAGGCGGTGCGGTCATGAGCGACAGTTCTTCCGGCATGAGCCGCGCCGGCGCGTTCCGCCTCGAGCTCTTCATCATTGGCCTCGGCGTCTTGGCGCTGGTGCTGATCTTTCAACCCTTTTCCATCGGCCTGTACGCGGTCGGCAGCGGTCTCGTGGTGCTTGCCGGGCTCATCAACAACCTGCTGCCGTTGGCCCAGCCGGGCGTCAAGGTGCGCAGTGTGGTGACCGTAGCGCTGGTCGTGGCGCTGGTCTTCTGCATTGCGCTGCTGGTATCGATCACGGCGGCGCATCTCTACGGCGTCTTCTTCCTCAATCCACCGGACCCCAACACTCTCGCCGGCAAGGCGCAGCTCGCCACGCCGCCTTTCTACAAGCAGGCTTTCGTGTGGGAAATCGCCGCCGCGGCGGTGATTCTCGCGCTGATCGTCACCGCTCTCAACAAGACAGCGCGATGATCAGCAGCTGACGCTATCCGGCAGGTCGCGCTCGCGCCCGTCCGCGACGGTCGGTGTGCGTCGCCCTCTCAACTCTCACGCCGTCATCCTCCGGCTTGACCGGAGGACCCGACGCCGAGATCAAAGACCGGGTCGACCGCGCCGCCAAGACACTGCGGATCGAGCATCTGCTCGACCGTAAGACCGATCGTCTGTCCGGCGGCGAGATGCAGCGCGTTTCGGCCGCGCCATCGTGCGCAAGCCGCGCGTATTCCTGATGGACGAGCCGCTGTCGGCGCTCGACGCCAAACTGCGAGAGGCGCTGCGCACGGAACTGAAGAACCTGCACATACAGCTCGGCGCCAACTTCCTGTTCGTCACCCACGACCAGATCGAGGCGATGTCGATGGGCGACAAGGTGGGCGTGCTGAACCATGGCCGCATCGTCCAGACCGGCACGCTGCACGAGATCTACAACAATCCGCGCGACACCTATGTGGCGAGCTTTGTCGGCTCGCCGCCGATGAACCTCATCGACGGCCGGTTGATCAACAACCGCGCGGTGATGGCGCCGACGAATTTCGAGCTGCCGCTTTCAGCAGGAGCCAAGGGTTTTGGAGGGGCGAAGACTGGTGCGGCAACGGAAGGGCGCCCGCTCGTCTTCGGCATCCGTCCCGAGGACGTCTATCTCGAGAGCGGCGCGCCGGTCGAGGCGCGCGTCTACGATGTCGAGAACCATGGCGTGGAAAAGATCCTGACTCTGCGGGTCGGCGACGCCACGCTGCGCGCTACCGTGCCGGCGCGGACCGATGTGGCGATCGAGCAATCGGTGCGCTTTGCCTGGAACGCGGACAAGGTGGTGCTGTTCGACAAGGCAGCGGCGTGAGCTTGCGGCACGCCGGATAGGCTCTCCTGCAGACTCCCGCCGGCGCCAATCCGCCCGCGAAAATCTGCAGGCGATCGTCCAGCTATTTCTGGAAGTAGGTCTCGTAAGGCGTATCGTTGATCAGCAGGATCACGCACTCCGTCTCTGAGAGGCAGGCGTCGTCGTGCATCTCGTTGGCCTTCTGGATCCAGTAGGCTTCGCCGCCGTCCATTTGCCAATGCGCCCACAGTCCCTTGATGACCACTGCGCGATAGTCGGCGGTGTGCGCATGAACCGGCGCGCGCCAGTTGCCGGGAACTTTCAGCAAGGTGCCCGCCGGGCCTTTGGCCCGGTCACCCCACAACGGGCCAAGGCGATGCGGCTGGTCTGGCACTTCGGCGACATAGGGGATCTTGTCGGCCGGGAGATAGCTGTCCTCGAGGGCAAAGGCGCGAGCGGGAAAGACACAAGAAACGGCGAGCGCCAGAAACGCGCCGTCTTCGGCGGCCTGGTGGTCGACAATGCCGGTGTGGCCAGCGCCTTCGCCTATTGTGGCGCTGCGACCTTGCTGGCGGCGATCGTTGTGTTCGCGCGCGGCCCTAAGCGCGTCGAATAGCCGATAGCCATCCTTGGCTAAAGCAGCGGGCCCGAGAACTATCAGGGTTTTCGGGGCGTTGCTTTTGTGGTGAGAGGCCACCGTAGGGTCAGACCGCGCGGCCGTCGAAGTCGAAGACCGGCAGGCCGGTGGGATCGAAATCGCCGACGCAGTTGAGGTTGATGTAGGCGCTGCGTTCGCTGCCCTGACTGACATCCTCGGCAAAGGGATGGATGCCGCAGGTGCGGCAGAAGCGATGCGCCATTGCATGATTGCCGAATGTGTAGGTGCCGAGATCGTCGCCCCACGCCAGCACCGTCAGGCTGTCATGCGGGATGGCGGCCAACAGCGCGCCCTTGCGCGAGCAGATCGAACAATTGCACCGCACGGCGCCTGTCAGCTGCGCCTTGAATTCGAACGCAACCTTGCCGCAGTGGCAGCTGCCTTTGTACAGCATCAGTCCCTTCCTATCGCTGGCAGGTGCAAAGGCACGCTGTCCGGGCTATTCCTTCCGCTGACCTAGCGGCCCATATGCCTTAAAGACGCTCCACCTTGACGGAATCCGACATCGACATGCAATCAATCCGCGATCGTCTCGAGATCATCCTGTCACGTCTTGCCAGTTGCGCGGCAGGCGAGAAGGTGTTCACCAAACTCTATGCCGAGGCGGCGCGCGCAGCGGCCGAGGCCACCGATGCGCGCAAGAAGGCCGGCGTATCGCTCGGGCCGCTCGACGGCACCATCGTGTCGATCAAGGATCTGTTCGATGTCGCCGGCGAGCCGACCACGGCCGGGTCGCTGATGCTGAGGGACACCGCGCCCCGTCGGCACGACGCTGCGGTCGTCAGCCGTCTGCGCCAGGCCGGCGCCGTCATCATCGGCAAGACCAACATGACCGAATTCGCCTTCACCGCTATCGGCGACAACATGCACTACGGCACACCGGGCAATGCCGCCGACACCAGCCGCATTCCAGGCGGTTCGTCGTCGGGCGCCGCCGTGTCCGTTGGCGAGGGGACAAGCGACATTTCCATCGGCTCCGACACCGGCGGTTCGGTGCGCATCCCGGCATCGCTGAACGGCGTCGTCGGTTTCAAGCCGACGGCGCGGCGCGTGCCGCTGACTGGTGCCTATCCCCTTTCCGCGACGCTGGATTCGATCGGGCCGCTGGCGCTGAGTGTTGCTGCGTGTGCCCTGGCTGACGCCGCGATGACGGGCGAGCAGATGCCGCAACTGCACCTGCCGTTAGCGCTTGCCGGGCTTCGTGTCGGCATTCCGCGCGGCCTGCTTTTCGAAGACACGGAAACGGAGATTGCCGCCGCGTTCGATCGCAGCCTTGCCGGGATCGAGCAGGCAGGCGCGTGGCTCACGGACATTTCGATCGACGACCTCATTGCCGATCTGCGCCTGGCCACCAAACGCGGCTCGATCGCGGCCATGGAAGGTTCTGAAATCCATGCCGACTGGCTGGCGACGGGCGCATCGGTGCCGGTCGATCCCCATGTCAGCGGGCCGCTGTCGCGGGCGGCGGCCATACCGACGCCGGTTTATATCAGGGCAATGCGTCGTCGCGCGGCACTGTGCATAGCCATGGACGAGCGGTTGGGTTCGGTCGATGTGCTAGCTCTGCCGACCACGCCGGTGACAGCGCCGACTATCGTTTCGATGGCCGAGGATACGGCTCTGCGTGAACGCACCGAAGGTCTGCTGCTGCGCAATACCCAGGTCGCCAACCAGTTCGACCTCTGCGCGATCTCGCTGCCGATGCCCGGCATGACGCTGCCGGCCGGACTGATGCTGGTGGCGCGCAATGGCCACGACCACCATCTGCTGCGCATCGCGGCTGAAGTCGAGCGGCTGCTCCGATAGGCAGCGAGCCGTAGGTCGGCAGTCAACGTGCCGCGCAGCGCTTGCGCTCGCTTTTCTTGGAGGAGCGTTCGATTTTGGTAACGACCAGCATCGGCGGATCGTTCGGCTGGCCGCGATGCTGGATCGATCCTCGGACGACGAGTTTTCCAGCATAAAGCTTGTCGGAGAGGTCAGGTGCCGATCTGTCCAGCGGCGGCAATTCCGTAGTGTTGAGCTCCACGCCTTTAACGACATTGCCGGTGGTCAGATCCAGCGCATTGCCTGACGGGCAGGGCGCCATCATGCAGACGATCCCATTGCTGCAATAGACATAATCGCTGCTTTGTGCCGCCGCGAGCGAAGGTAAGGCCACGATCGACGACACTGCCAGAACCAGAGATGCGAAGCGAAAACCGGACATGGTTCACGCGTCCGCCGGGAACCGTCTGCGGTAATGCTCGACCACGTCGGGATTGCGCAGATTGACAGGCAGCCGGTTGGCCAGCACCAGCAAGGTCTCGCCGGCCGCGCCCACGCCCATGCGCATCATCGATTGCTCGGTAATCCCCGCCATATGCGGGGTGACGATAACATTGTCGAAACCGAAATAGGGATGGTTTGCCGGCAGCGGCTGCGTGGCAAAGACGTCGAGTGCGGCGCCGCCGATCCGGTCTTGGCGCAAGGCCTCGATCAGCGCCTCGTCGTCGATCACCGGTCCGCGCGAAATGTTGATCAAAAGCGCGTCCGGCTTCATGCGGGCAATGCGTTCGCGGCTGATCAGGCCGCGCGTTTCCGGCGTCAGCGGGCAGCAGAGCACGATGATGTCGCTCTGTTCGATCAGCGCATCGATCGACAGGAAGCCGATCCTGTCGGGTGCCGGCTGCATGCTGCGGGTCGTCGCCACGACGTCGAGGCCGAAGCCGTGCGCGGCGATATGGGCGACCGCCTGACCGATGGCGCCGAAGCCGATGATGCCGATGGTCTTGCCGGCAAGCTCGCTGGCATGGCTGGCGTGGTCGCGGCCGGCATTCCAGCCCTTGGCGCGCAAGTCGCGGTCGACCGAACGGAAGCGCCGAAGCAGGGCAAGGGCCGCGAACATCACATATTCAGCGACCGAACGCGCATTGACCGCCGGCACGTTGGCGACCAGCACGCCGGCCGCGGCCGCGGCCTCCATGGGCACCATGTCGAGCCCGGCGCCGTGGCGGACCGCGGCTCTGAGTTTCGTGGCGTTTTCGAACAGCGACGGCGGCAGCGGTGCGCGAACGATGATGACGTCGGCATGCTTCGCCTCGGCGGTCAGCGTTGCCGCATCGAGCGCTGAGGCGACGACGAGTTCACCGGCGCCCGCCAGCATTGCGGAGGCACGCGGATGCAGCGTGTGCGTCGACAGGATTCTGGGCATGGGGCTCTCGTGTTTGTCGCAAGGGAAAGCGCTGCGCGCTTTCCCGGGAAAACCGTTTCACACTTTTCCTGGAATTGCTCTAGGCTTTCTCAAATGCTAGGCTTTGCGCTTGCGCCTCGCGGCCCTCGATGATCCCCTTCCAGTAGCTTTCCGCGCCTTGCAGGTGGGCGCTCATCAGCGCCTGGGCGAGATTGCCGTCGCGACGCAGCAGCGCCTCGTAGATCTGGATATGCTCGGCATGCGAGCGCACTGAGCGCTCGGGATCGTTGAAGTAGATCGGCAGCCGCTGCTCGCCCATCAGGTAATAGACGCTGCAGATATTGTGGAAGACGCCGTTCTTGGTCGCCCGCACGATTTCGAGGTGGAATTCGCGGTCTTCCTTGGCGAGGCCTTCGCCGGCGGCGATGCACTCCTCCGAGGCTTTCAGGATCTCCCGCAGGCGTTCGAAATTCTCTTCGGTGGCACGCGAACAGGCAAGTTCGGCGGCCTTGATCTCGTGGATCTTGCGCAGTTCGACGGTCTCGTAGATCTGCACCGGATCGAGCGGCAGGCCCGCGCGGGCGAAAAGAGCCAAGGCTTCTACACTGGCCTGCCTGGTGTCGACATAGATGCCGGATTTGGCGCGGCGCTCGACGATGCGCATGGCCTCCAGAATGGCCAGCGCCTCGCGGATCTGGCCGCGGCTGACACCGAAATGCTCCGCCAGCTCGCGCTCCGAGGGCGTGCGGCCGCTCTCCTTGTCCGAATGGGCGAACAGATAGGCGGCGAGTTCGGCGAGAAGGTTCTTTTCTTTCATCGTCAACCGCGTTGCGCGTGCGCCTCCAGGAACCGCTCCGAAATGGTGAATCCCAGACCCGGCTTTTCAGGGATCGCTATCATACCGTCCCTTGCTTCGACAGTCTCTTCGATAAGATCGTGGATCATGGGGTTGGCGCCGAGCGAATATTCGACGGTAAAACTGGCAGGCGAGGCCGCACAAACATGCAGGCCGGCGAAAAAGCATGGCGCGCCGGCCCACAGATGCGGGGCAAAGCGCAGATTGAAGGCACTGGCGATGGTGCCGATCTTCATCGCCTCGCTGATACCGCCGCAAAAGGCCGGATCCGGCTGGAAGATGTCGGCGGATTTCAGCACCGCGAGATCGCGGAAGGCGTAGCGCGTCGCTTCGCTTTCGCCGGTGGCGATCGGGATCGAGCCCGAGGCGCGCACCTCGGCCATACCAGCCTTGTCGTCGGCGATAACAGGCTCCTCGAACCAGGCGAGGTCGAGATCGCTGGCCAGGCTGATGAAGCGCTTGGCCTCGGCCACCGTGTAGGTGCCGTGCGCGTCGACCATCAACTCGACGTCAGGACCGAGCGCCTGCCGTGCGGCGCGGACGCGGGCGGCGGAAATGTGCGGGGCGCCGTCCATGGCGCCGACGCGCATCTTCAGCGCCTTGAAGCCGCCTTTGGCGATGTAGGATTTGAGCTGCTCGCCGATAGCGTCGGCGGCAGCCCAGCCGCCGGAGGCGTAGGCCGGCATGCGGTCGAGCTTGCGGCCGCCGATGAGCCGCCACACCGGCTGTCCCAACGACTTGCCCAGAATATCCCAGAGCGCGATATCGACGGCGCTGATTGCCGCAATGCTCATGCCGCGCCGCGCCAGCTGCGGCATGGCATGGCCGGCGCGCGCGGCACTGTCATGGCGCACGCCGTTGTAGAGCATCTCCCAGATCATGCCGATGTCGGCGGGGTCGCGGCCGATCAGCTGCGGCCCGACCTCGTGATTCAGCATGTAGACCAGCGCACCATAGCTGCCGGCGCTGCCGGCGGCGTTCTTGCCCTCGCCCCAGCCGATCAGCCCGTCGTCAGTCTCAATGCGCAGGATGGCGGCGTCGAACGTCGTCACCTGGCCAAAGTCGCTGCGATGCTGCTTCGCGGCCTCAATCGGCACGCGGACCCACCACGCCTGGACCGTTTTGATGCGCATCCCGATCGGCTACTTGATTAGCGGCAGCAGCGTTTCGGCCGTGATGCGCATCTGGTCGGTGTAGAATTTCTCCGTCAGCACGCTGGAGCCGTGATCCTGGATGAACTTCAGCTGTTCGGGAGAAATGTCGACCGGATTGCGCTCGACCATGTCGGGATAGGGCGCGGCGGGTGTGCGGTCGACTGGCGCGACAAATTCGTTCGTCAGCGCGCCGTCATAGCCGACTTCCTTCAGCGTCTGCACGATCCGTGGCCAATCAATCTGGCCAAGGCCGGCGGCAAAGCGGTTGTTGTCGGCGACGTGGAAGTCGAACAGCCGTTTGCCGACCTGACGGATCGCGTCATGGACGTTAAATTCTTCCATATGGATGTGATAGGCGTCGAGGCAGACGCCGCATTCGGGGCTGACCGCATCGGCCAGGGCCAACGCCTGCGCGCCGCGGTTGAACAGATAGGTCTCGAAGCGGTTGAGCGGCTCGACCGCGATCTTGACGCCGACCTTCTTGGCATGGGTGAAGCATTCGCGGGTGGCGTCGACCACCCACTTCCATTCCTCTTCCTCGGTGCCGTCCGGCACCACTTTGCCGACGGTCGCGGGCACCAGCGTTATGATCTCGCCATCAAGTTCGCTGACCATGGTCAGCACGTCCTTGACGTACTGCACCGAGCGTTCGCGCTGGCCCTGGTCCCTGGCGGCAAGGTTGCGTTCGCCCAGCATCAGCGTCACCGACCCCCAGCAGCGGATGCCGTATTCTTTCAGCAGCGCGCGGGTCTCCTTGGTCTTGTATTGCTCGGGCTCGCCGGAAATCTCGATCGACTCGTAGCCGAATTTCTTGATGCGCTTCAGCGTCACCTCCAACGGTTCCGCGCGCATCCAGTTGTGCGTCGAAAGATGCATGGTCTATCCTTCCCAGAATTCGTCTGTGCCAGTTCGCCTGCGATGCGCCCCACAAGGCGCGTCGCGTGTTTCCTCCCCAAGGCGCTCCAGCGTTTTTGCGCAACTGGTTCGACCAATTGGGCCCTAATGGAGGTCTACAGCAATTTTTGTCGCGCGGCAAGAACCGCCGCGATGCGATATCGGCATCTGTGTACCGTATTGATTATGCTGGTATATATCGCCAAAAATGGAATGCCCCGGCAGCTTTGCGCGTGAGTCAAATGGCTTGACCCATTTCCGGTATTTGGTAATACCAGAATGCCATACGAGAATGCACATCACAAGAGACCAAAGAGGCTGGCCCTGCTTTCATCAGGCGCTATGCTTGGTCCTTGGAAAAATGAATTGGGAGGATGCCGATGCCGTCGACAATGAAGGGTCCGGGGCTGTTTCTGGCGCAGTTCGCGGGGGATACCGCGCCGTTCAATTCGCTGGCCTCGATCACCAAATGGGCGGCCGGTCTCGGTTACAAGGGCGTGCAGATCCCGACCTGGGATGCACGCCTGTTCGACCTCAAGAAGGCGGCGTCTTCCAAGACCTATTGCGACGAGGTGAAAGGCGTCTGCACTGATGCCGGCGTCGAGATCACCGAGCTGTCGACGCATCTTCAAGGGCAGCTGGTGGCGGTGCACCCGGCCTATGATGCCCAGTTCGACGGCTTTGCACCGCCTGCGGTGCACAACAACCCCAAGGCCAGGCAGAAATGGGCGGTCGAACAGATGGAGTTCGGCGCCAAGGCCTCGAAGAATCTTGGCCTGAAAACCTCGGTGACGTTTTCCGGCGCTCTGGCCTTCCCGTATCTCTATCCCTGGCCACAGCGGCCGGCCGGGCTGATCGAGGAGGCCTTTGCCGAACTCGGCAAGCGCTGGAAGCCGATCCTCGACGTCTATGACGAGAACGGCGTCGACGTCGGCTATGAGATCCATCCCGGCGAGGACATCTTCGACGGCGCAACCTTCGAGATGTTCCTAGATGCGGTTGGCGGTCACAAGCGCTGCAACATCAACTACGACCCGTCGCATTTCCTTTTGCAGCAGCTCGACTATCTCGAATTCATCGACATCTATCACGAGCGGATCAAGGCCTTCCATGCCAAGGATGCCGAGTTCAATCCGACGGGGCGGCAAGGCGTCTATTCCGGCTATCAGAGCTGGACCAATCGCGCCGGCCGCTTCCGCTCGCTTGGCGACGGGCAGGTCGATTTCGGCGGCATCTTCTCCAAGCTTACCCAGTATGGCTACGATTCCTGGGCGGTGCTGGAATGGGAGTGTTGCCTCAAGCATCCGGAGGACGGCGCGGCCGAAGGCGCGCCCTTCATCCAGCACCACATTATCCGGGGGACGGAAAAGGCCTTTGATGATTTCGCCGGCGGCACCACCGACAAGAAGATGCTGCGCGCCATGATGGGTATTTGACACAAGCAGGAGAAAGACATGGTCGGCGCATCGAAGTCGGAAGCGGGGGGCGGCCCGATCCGCTATGGTATGGTCGGCGGCGGCCAAGGCGCCTTCATCGGCGCGGTGCACCGGATCGCGGCGCGCATGGACAATGACTTCGTGCTGGTGGCCGGCGCCCTGTCGGCCAATCCCGAGCGCGCCAAGGCTTCCGCCGCCGAACTCGGTCTCGACCCGGCGCGCAGCTACGCCTCCTATGCCGAGATGGCCAAGGCCGAGGCCAAGCGCCCGGACGGCATCGAGGCGGTGGCGATCGTCACCCCCAACAATGTGCACGTGCCGGCGGCCAAGGTCTTCCTCGAGGCGGGCATCCACGTCATCTGCGACAAGCCGCTGGCGACGACTTTGGCCGAGGCCAAGAAGCTCGCGGCCGTGGTTGAAAAGACCGGCAAGGTGTTCGTGCTGACGCACAATTACACTGCCTATCCGATGATCCGGCAGGCGCGCGAGATGGTGGCCAAGGGGCAGCTTGGCGACATCCGCATCGTTCAGTCCGAGTACCCGCAGGACTGGCTGACCGAGGATCTTGCCGCCACCGGCCAGAAGCAGGCGGCGTGGCGCTCCGACCCCAAGCAGGCGGGCGCGGGCGGCGCGCTCGGCGACATCGGCACGCATGCCTACAATCTGGCGCGCTTCGTCTCGGGTCTGGAGCTCGATTCCCTGTCGGCCGATCTCGACGCTTTCGTGCCGGGGCGACTGCTCGACGACAATGTCAATGTCATGCTGCGCTTCAAGCCGGTCGGCAAGGTGCATCCGGCCAAGGGCATGATCTGGGCGAGCCAGGTGGCGCCGGGCCACGAGAACGGGCTGAAGCTGCGCATCTATGGCTCTAAAGGCGGGCTGGAATGGGTGCAGGCCGATCCGAACTATCTCTGGTACACGCCGTTTGGCCAGCCCAAGCAGCTGCTCACCCGCAACGGCGCCGGCGCGCTGCCAGTTGCGGGACGCGTCAGCCGCGTTCCGTCTGGCCATCCGGAAGGCTATCTCGAAGGCTTCGCCAACATCTACCAGGAGGCGGCGCGGGCGATCCGCGCGGCACGCAAGAAGGGCGGCAAGCCGGGCAAGGACGTGGTGTTCCCGACCATCCAGGACGGCGTCGAAGGTATGGCGTTCATCGAGGCCTGCGTGAAGTCATCGAAGAAGAACGGGGCGTGGACGAAACTTTAGGTAGCGCCGGCGCCAAGTCTCTTCTCCCTTCGGGGAGAAGGTGGCCGCGAAGCGGCCGAATGAGGGCGCATGGTGCGAGGTGCGAAAGAAACCAGCGCGCGCCGTCAAACGGGGAGGGGCTGTCGATGAAAATCGGCATGTGCATGTTTTTGTGGACGACTTCCGTGTCTAAGAAACACGAGCCGTTGCTGCGCGACATCAAGGCGACCGGCTTCGACGGCGTCGAGATACCGATCTTCTCAGGCACGCCAGAGGACTACAAGAACCTTGGCGATTTGCTCGACCGCATCGGGTTGGAGCGCACGGCTGTTACGGCGATGGGCGACCCGGCGATGAATCTGATTTCGCCGGATGCCGCGACCCGCAAGGCCGGCATCGGCTACATGAAATGGGCGATCGATTGCGCCCAGGCGCTCGGCGCGAGTACGCTGAGCGGGCCGCTGCATTCGACGCTCGGCGCCTTCTCCGGCAGCGGGCCGACCGCTGCCGAGAAGAAGCGCTCGATCGCCTCGCAGCGCGCCATTGGCGATCATGCCGGCAAGCGGAACGTTACCATCGGGTTGGAGGCGCTCAACCGTTTCGAGTGCTATCTGCTGAACACGATGGCCGATCTGTCCGAGCACGTCGATGCCATCGACCGGCCGCACATCAAGGCGATGTACGACACCTTCCACGCCAATATCGAGGAAGCCGACCCGATCGGCGCCTATACGAAGCACCGCAGGAATGTCGTGCACATCCACATTTCGGAGAACGATCGCGGCGTGCCGGGACGCGGGAACATTCCGTGGAAAGAGACTTTCGCGGCCATCCGCAAGAGCGGCTATGACGACTGGCTGACGATCGAGGCGTTTGGCAGGTCGCTGAAGGATCTGGCGGCGGCGACCAAGGTGTGGCGGGATTTTTCCGAGACGCCGGAAGCGGTTTATCGCGAGGGATACAGGCATATCAGGGATGGGTGGAAGCGGGCGGCTTAGCCGCGCCGCCCAAGGAGTGCTGCGTTCCTTCACACCCCCCACTGTCCGGCAGGACAGAGGGGGGTGCTGTCCCTCGCACGTCACCCCTCCTCGGCCTGCATCCTGTTGTAATCATGGATGGTCCGGCTGAGCCGGCGCCTCAGGAAATTCGAGATGTTGTCGAACACAAACACGACGAGCAGGATCAGCAGCACCATGTAGAAGACGTTGGCCCAGTTGGAATTGGTGCGCATGGCTTCCCAGAGTTTCAGGCCGATGCCGCCAGCGCCGACGGCGCCGATGATGGTGGCGCCTCTTGTGTTGGATTCCCACTGGTAGAGCGTCTGGCTGATGAAGACCGGGATCACTTCCGGCATGACCCCATAGCGCTGCACCAGCAGGCCGTTGGCGCCGGTCGACTTGATGCCCTCGCGCGGTTTGTCGTCGATGTTTTCCAGGCTTTCCGAATAGATTTTGCCGAGCGTGCCTATTTCGGTGAAGAAGATCGCGGCGCTGCCGGCGAGCGGTCCCGGGCCGAAGGCGCGGGTGAAGAACAGCGCCCAGATCAGCATGTCGACCGATCGCATGAAATCGAAGAAGCGCTTGAGCACCTGGCCGAACAATCCGCTCGGCGTGATGTTGCGGGCGGCGAAGAAGGCGAGCGGGAAGGCGACGAGGCCGCCGAGCAACGTGCCGAGAAAGGCCATGACGATGGTCTGCAGCAGTTTCGTCCAGACGTCGCCATGCTGCCACTGCGCATTGTTCCAGATGTTGTCGCCGGCGAGCGCGAGGTTCGAGGTGCCAGGCTTAAGTTCCGGTCCGGACCAGATCAGCGAGATCACTTCACTGGCCGATTTGCCGAAGAAGGGCGAGCGCGTGTCGAAGACGAAATTTGCCCAGCCGAGGAAGCGCTTGCGGACCTTGACGCGATCGACGGTGACGCGCACTTCGCCGACAAAGCCCATCCTGGCGACGATCTCGTCGTCATGCGCGGTGATCCAGCCAGGCACCGGACCTGTAATTACCGGCTTACCGCTGGTCAGCGCCACCGGCACCATCTCGCCATTGGCGACGATCGTCGCTTTGGTCTTGTCGAAGGTGACGGACCTGGCCGCGCCATCGATCAGGACGGTGAAGGTGCCATCCGCGTTCTTGACAACCCAGTCGGGATCTGGGTTCTCGCCGAGTGCTGAAAACCGCGGGTATTTCGGCGTGATTTCAGGCTGGTCGAGGCGGAATTCAGGCTGCAGATCGTAGCTGATCCATTGCGTCAGGAAGAGCGGCAGGCGCTCCCAATGCGAGTCGCGCATCACCTGCGGCAGGTTGAAAAACCACAAGGCGTAAACGAGGTAGAGCAGGATGCCGCCGAACAGGAACAGCGGCGCGAATCGCTTGTAGGCCGGCCGCCGAAAGATTTGCGGATAGCGTTCCTCGATCGACTGGACCTGATCAGTGGTCAAAGCGGTCATTTAAGCGCTCATCAGAAAAGCTTGCTCGCCGACCAGCTTGCGGCGCAGCCAGGCGGAGAACTGGTCGACGATGAAGATCGTCGTGAACAACAGCAGCACCAACGCCACCGTCTTGGCGCCGAAACCGCGCGATATCGAGAGCTTCAGTTCCTCGCCGATACCGCCGCCGCCGACGGCGCCGATAATGGTCGAGGCCCGCACGTTGATCTCGACGCGCAGCAATGTGTAGGACATGAAATTGGGCAGCACCTGCGGCAGGTCGGCGAAGCGCACGCGCTCGAACCAGTTGCCGCCGACCGCTCTCAGGCCCTCTTCGGCGCGCATGTCGATGTTCTCGTTGATTTCATAGAACAGCTTGCCGAGCGCGCCGATCGAATGCAGGCCGATGGCGATGATGGCTGCGATCGGCCCGGTCGAGACAATGGCGGCGAACAGGCCGGCAATGACGATTTCGGGAAAGGCGCGCAGCAATTCCATGAAGCGCTTGACGACGAGCCGCAGCGCCGGATGCGGCGTCAGGTTGCGCGCGGCGATGAACGAAAACGGCACGGCGAAGATGAAACCGATGAAAGTCGAGACCAGCGCCACGTTGAGTGTGGTCAGCATCAGCTCGAAATATTCGGGGATGTAGAAGCCGCCCCAGACATAGACGCGGCCGAGCGGGAAGTTGAACTCCTGGGTGCCGGTGTCATGCGGCGAGGCGATGTCGAACAGCGCCCGCCAGACGTCGTTCCAGTCCTTCGGGATCAGCCAGCTGAGGAAGTCGAATATATGCGGCAGCCGGTCCCAGAAGTGACCGGCATTGGCCTCGTCGGCGAACCACATGCTCGACAGCGTCGCCGCCAGCAGCAGGCCGATGCCGAGGATGGTATAAAGCCGCCGCAACGATATCTGGCGCTGCCAAGCGTTGGCTACCTGCAGGGTCGCGTTGGAGCGGGCTGTTGCTGAGATGGTCATGATCGGGACATGCAAAAAGGGCGGCGTTTTTCACGTCGCCCTTTCTGATTTTGCCGTCAGCCGCCGATGGCTGCCTTACGGGCTTCGACGATGACGTTGTAGAAGTCAGGCTTGACCGGGACGTAACCGGTGAAGTCGCCGCCTTCGACGCCTTCGAAACAGGCCTTGTCTTTCTTCGGCAGGTCGGTGAAGAAGGCGGCAAGCTTGGCGGTCATGTCGTCGCCGAGCGCGGTGCGCACGACCAGCGGGCCGTTCGGGATCAGGCCCGAGCGCCAGACTTCGACGAAGTCGTTGGGGTCGACGGCGCCCTTGGCGGTGACCTTGTGGAAGGTGCCGGAGGTGTAGCCGTTCTTGAAGTCGCCGATGCCGGAGGAATCGTCAACCGCAACGTCGACCTTGCCGTCGCGAACGGCGAGGATGTTGTTTTCATGGCCGTCATTGAACTGGGTCGAGGCGAAGTAGGCGTCGTTCGAGGCGCCGGTGTCCTTCGGGATCTGGGTCAGCGGGATCAGGTAGCCCGAGGTCGAGTCCGGATCGGCGTAGCCGAGCTTCTTGCCCTTGGCCGACTTGATGTCGGTAATGCCCGAAGACTTCAGCGCCAGGCCGATGGAATAATAGCCGGTGGCGCCGTCGGTCTGCTGGGTGGTGAGGACCGGGGTGACCGCCTTCGGGTCCTTGATGTAGACGCTGGCGTAGCCGGAAGCGCCGAGTTCGGCGAAGTCGAGCGTGCCGCCGAGCAGGCCCTGGATGACGCCGTCATAGTCGGCGGCGGGGAACAGCGAGACCTTTTCGAAGCCGAATTCGGTCTTCAGGTGATCGGCCAGGCACTGATAGTTGCGCAGGCGGTCGGTTTCGTTCTCTCCGCCGAGGATGCCGACGCGGAATTCCTTGAGGTCGGCCGCATGCGCGGCGCTGGTTGCCATGGCGAGAGCCGAAACGGCGCCGAATACCATCTTCCTGAACATTTGATGTCTCTCCTGTAAGTTCCGGCCCCGCGCCGGCAGCGTTCTTGATCTTTGCAAGTGCCCTTGACGCGGGCGGTCGATCCAGTGCGGCTCAGTTTTGGTCCATGATCTTTTCCGAAAACCGGTATCCACTTTTCGGGATCATGGATCAGTACCCGGGGAATGCGGGCTCGAGCGGGCTGGCGGATGCGGCGATCTTTTGCTTGTAGGCGATGCTGGTCGAGGTGATGGCCTCGGAGATATCGACGCCGTTGCCGTCGGCGCCATAGACCAGGCGCACGGCCTCGCGGTTGAGCGCTTCCGGCGGACCGTCGAAGACGATCTTGCCGGCAGCCATGCCGATGATGCGGTTGCAATAGGTGCGGGCGGTGTCCAGCGTGTGCAGATTGGTGACGACGGTGATGCCTTCGCGCAGGTTGATGTCCTGCAGCGAGTCCATCACCACCTTGGCGTTGAGCGGGTCGAGCGAAGCGATCGGCTCATCGGCGAGCAGCACCTTGGGCTGCTGCATCATGGCGCGGGCAATGGCGACGCGCTGCTGCTGGCCGCCAGACAGCGTGCCGGCTGGCTGCAGTGCGGTGCGGGCGATGTCGAGGCGCTCGAGTGCTGCAATCGCCTCAGCGCATTCGGCGCGGGTAAACATGCCGAGCAGGTTGGAAAAGGTCGAGCGATGATTGAGACGGCCGAGCAGCACATTGGTCAGCACATCGAGGCGCGGCACCAGGTTGAACTGCTGGAAGATCATGGCGCAGTCGCGCTGCCAGCGTCGCAGCGGCGAGCCACGCAGTCGCGAGACCTCGGCACCGTCAAAAAAAATCGATCCCTGGCTGGGGTCGATGAGACGGTTGATCATGCGAAGGAGGGTGGATTTGCCGGCGCCGGAACGACCGATGATGCCGACCATCTGGCCCTGCGGGATCGACAGGTCGATGGCGCTGACAGCGGTGTTCTTGCCAAATCGGCGCGAGACGCCGCGGATTTCGAGCGTGGCAGGGGTCGATAACATCGAAGAGTTCCAGACCTGAATTGATCGTCTGGTTCTCGCCTAGCGCAGCGACATGAACCTGCCATGTCATCACGATGTCAGTTTTGTTACGCTCCACAGCCGTGCGGCAAGTGGGGGTGGTCGCACCCGATCAGGCGCCGTATTTCTCGAGGAACGCGTCTGCCTCGAGTACGCGAAAATCGTCGAGAGCGGCGCGCAGCCTGGCGTGGTCCCAGTCCCACCAGGCGAGCGCCTGGTAGCGTTCGGCCGTGCGGCGATCGAAACGCTCGCGGATCGGCTTGGCTGGCACCCCGCCAACGATGGTGTAGGGCGCGACATCCTTCGACACCACAGCGCCGGCGCCTACGGCAGCACCATCGCCGACGGTGACGCCGGGCAGGATGGTCGAGCCGTGGCCGAGCCAGGTGTCGTGGCCGATGGAGACGCGTTTGGCGCGGCGCTGGGCGAAGAATTCTGTTTCGTGCTCGGCGTCGTCCCAATAGTCGGAGGCGCGATAGGTGAAGTGATGCAGCGTCGGCCGCCAGGTCGGGTGGTTTGTGGCGTTGATGCGCACGGCGGCGGCTATGTTGGAGAACTTGCCGATGGTCGCGCACCAGACGACGCAGTCCTGCATGATGTAGGAATAGTCGCCGAGGATGCTTTCGGACACGCGGCTGCGGTCGGCGATCTCTGTCCAGCGCCCCAATGTCGAGTTCTCGACCTGCGCCGTGGCGTGGACCAACGGCGCTTCCGATAGTTTCCTGCTCATGCAGCGATTTTTCCGGCGGCGAAAGAGGTCACGTCGATGATGCGATCGGCGACGGCGTCACGCACATCCGGGTCATGGAAGATGCCGAGCAAGGCGACACCGCCGGCCTTCTTGGCGGCGATCAACGCAACCACAACGTTGCGGTTTTTCGAATCGAGCGAAGCTGTCGGCTCGTCGAGCAGCAAGACCGGATGCTCGGCGATGAAGCCGCGCGCGATATTGACGCGCTGCTGCTCACCGCCCGAGAAAGTCGCCGGCGGCAGCGCCCAGAGCTTTTCCGGCAAATTGAGCTGCCCCAGCAAGGTGCGTGCTTTTTTCCGCGCGCTCTCGCGGTCCTCGCCGCGTTCGACCAGCGGCTCGGCGACCACGTCGAGCGCGGAGACGCGCGGCACGGTGCGCAGGAACTGGCTGACATAGCCGATCGTCTGGCGGCGCACGGAAAGCACCGTGCGCGGGCTGGCGATGGCGAGATCGATCAGGCCGCCCTCATGCTGAACGATGATCTGGCCTTCATCGACGGCATAATTGCCATAGAGCATTTTCAGGATCGAGCTTTTGCCGGCGCCGGAAGGCCCGCCGAGCACGGCGCATTCACCGGCCCGGATCGAGAATGAGACGCCGGCGACAACCGGCAATCTGATGCCGTCGCGCAGATGCATGGTGAAGCTTTTGGCGACGCCGGAAACAACGAGGGGCGTCGGCATCAGAAGGTTCTCCAATCGTTGTTCGTCCGCGGGCCAACACCCCCCTCTGCCTTGCCAGGCATCTCCCCCTCAAGGGGGGAGATTGGCTGTCGCGTTCGACTTCGCCATTCTTCTGCATCGTAGAAGGGGCGGGACATAAAAGCTGCTGATCTCCCCCCTTGAGGGGGAGATGGCCGGCAGGCCAGAGGGGGGTGCCTTGGCGCCATCTTCACACCTGTAGAATCGAGGAAACAAGCAATTGCGTGTAAGGCGCGCGGGGATCGTCGAGCACGCGATCCGTCAGGCCGCTTTCGACGACACGGCCGTCTTTCATCACCATCATACGCTGCGACAGAAGCCGGGCGACGGCGAGATCGTGGGTGACGACGATGGCCGCCAGGCCGAGATCGGTGACCAACCCGCGCAGCAAATCGAGCAGGCGCGCCTGCACCGAGACGTCGAGGCCGCCGGTCGGCTCGTCCATGAACACCAGCCTCGGTCCGGTGACGAGGTTGCGGGCGATTTGCAGGCGCTGGCGCATGCCGCCGGAAAAGGCGCGCGGCTCGTCGTCGATGCGGTCCTCGTCGATCTCGACGCGCGACAGCCAGTCGACGGCAGTGGCGCGGATCTTGCCGTAATGGCGGTCACCGACCGCCATTAGCCGCTCGCCGACATTGGCGCCGGCAGACACCGTCATGCGCAAGCCGTCGGCGGGGTTCTGATGAACAAAGCCCCAGTCGGTGCGCATCAGGAAGCGGCACTCGGCCTCGCTCATACGGTAGAGTTCGCGGAACTGGCCGTCGCGCATGCGGTAGCTGGCGGTGCCAGAAGATGGTAGCAGCCGCGTCGACAGGCAGTTGAGCAGCGTCGTCTTGCCGGAGCCGGATTCGCCGACGACGGCCAGAACCTCACCCGGCCACAGGTCGAAGGTGACATTCTCGCAGCCGACGCGCGAGCCGTAGAATTTGGACAGTTCGGAGACGCGCAGCAGTGGGTCGCCGGTCATTCTGCTGGCCTCATCTTTCCTGCGGTAACATGGCTTTCAGCCGCAAGGTGGCCGCGATGTCCTTCGGCGCGCCGCTTCTCGCAATGGTCGGTGTCGGAGCAGACGAACATGTGGTCGCCATGGTCGTCGAGGATGACCTCGTCGAGATAGACATTTTCCGCCGCGCAGAGCGCACAGGGCAGGTCGAAGGTCTGGACCTCGAAGGGATGATCCTCGAAGTCGAGGCTGACGACATCGGTGAAGGGCGGCACGGCATAGATGCGCTTTTCGCGCCCGGCTCCGAACAGTTGCAGGGCCGGCGAACGGTGCATTTTGGGGTTGTCGAATTTCGGCGTCGGCGAGGGGTCCATGACATAGCGGCCCTCGACCTTGACCGGATAGGCATAGGTGGTGGCGATGCGGCCGTGTTTGGCAATGTCCTCGTAGAGCTTCACATGCATCAGGCCGTATTCCTCGAGCGCATGCATTTTGCGCGTTTCGGTTTCGCGCGGCTCGAGGAAGCGCAACGGCTCGGGTATCGGCACTTGGTAGACTAGAACTTGGCCGGCGCTCAGCGGGTGTTCCGGGACGCGATGGCGGGTCTGGATGATGGTGGCGCTGGCGGTATCGGTCGTCACCGCGACGTTGGCTACCTTCTTGAAGAAGGCGCGGATCGAGACGGCATTGGTGGTGTCGTCGGCGCCCTGGTCGATGACTTTCAGCACATCGTCCGGCCCGATAATCGAGGCGGTGACCTGCACGCCGCCAGTGCCCCAGCCATAGGGCATCGGCATTTCGCGCGAAGCGAAGGGAACCTGATAGCCAGGGATGGCGATGCCCTTGAGGATCGCCCGGCGGATCATCCTTTTGGTCTGCTCGTCGAGATAGGCGAAGTTGTAGGTGGCGATGTCGGTCATGGCGATCAAATCCACTCCCTGCTATTGCATTGACGCCCAGAAAACGGAAATAAAGGCGAAGTCGAATGACTCAGACCGGTTGGATCCAGATTGCAATTCTGCTTCTGGCGTTTGTCTGCGTGGTCGGTTTTGTACCTCGGCGCTTGTTTCTGCCTGCTTCCAGAGATGGCGCGCATGTCACAGGCGGAAACGGCAGCTACGTCGGCGGGCATAGCAGCCATTCCCATGACGGCGGCAACGGGGATGGCGGCAATGGCGGGGGCGATTAGGCTCATTCGGCCGCCTCCCGCTTCTCTTCCACCTTTGCAGGGTTCTCTCGAGCTTCGTATTCGGCGCGCATGCGGCGCACCAAATCGAGCTCGGCCTGGAAGTCGACATAGTGCGGCAGCTTCAAATGCTCCACGAAGCCGGTCGCCTGAACATTGTCGGAGTGCGAGATGACGAACTCCTCGTCCTGCGCGGCGGCGACGACATCTTCGCCGAGTTCCGTTGCGCGCAGCGCGCGGTCGCACAGCGCCATGGCCATCGCCTTGCGCTCGCTTTGGCCGAAGACCAGTCCGTAGCCGCGGGTGAATTGCGGCGGCGCCTTGGCCGAGCCCTTGAACTGGTTGACCATCTGGCATTCGGTGACGCGGACCTTGCCGAGCAGCACGGCGAAGGGCAGTTCCGGCACGTCGAGTTCCAGCTCGACCTCGCCGATACGCACCTCGCCGACAAAGGGGTGGTTGCGGGCATAGCCGCGCTGGGTGGAATAGCCGAGCGCCAGCAGAAACCCTTCATCGCCGCGCGACAGCGCCTGCAGGCGGATGTCGCGCGCCATCGGAAACTCAAGCGGCTCACGGGTGATGTCGCCGGGGACATGGTCCTGCGGCATGTCGCCATCCGGCTCAATCAGCCCTTCGCGGGCGAGGATCGTCGAAACGCGCGGCATGGCCTGCGTTTCCGTCTCGCGCTGCAGCGGTTCGGCGACATCGGCGCCGGCGGCGAGTTCCGGGTCGAGCAGGCGGTGGGTGTAGTCGAAGGTAGGCCCAAGCAGCTGGCCGCCGGGCAAATCCTTGTAGGTCGCCGACACGCGCCGCTCGACCAGCATGGCGCCGGTGTCGATGGCGTTGGTGTAGCCGAAGCGCGGCAGTGTGGTGCGGTAGGCGCGCACCAGGAAGATCGCCTCGATCATGTCGCCGCGCGCCTGGACTATGGCGAGCGCCGCCAGTTCCCGGTCGTAGAGCGATCCTTCGCTCATCACCCGGTCGACGCCGAGCGCCAGCTGTTCGACGATCTGGTCGAGGCGCAGCGCCGGCACCGAACGGTCGCCGCGACGGCGGTCCGCAAGCAGACTGTGGGCATTGGCGATTGCGACTTCGCCGCCTTTTACCGCGACATACATTTATGCCTCCATCGTCTTGATGCGCGTCGTGCGCGGCAGGCAGGCGATACCGTCGGGCGCCGCCAGGATGATGTCGACGCCGCGCGGAAAGCGCTGGCTGTTCTGCTTCCACTGTTCGACGAAATGGCGCGGCATCTGCGCCGGCGCGATGGTCGCCGTCTTTTCGATGCCTGGGCCTTCGAGCAATAGCGGCGCGCCGGAGGTGAGATCGCTGACCTGCAGGATCAGTGTCGTCGAACGGTCGGGATAATCCTGCGTGCCTTGCGAAAGACCGTCGAGGGCGGCCATCTCGGCCGGCGTGGCGACCAACGCGAAATGCGCATCGGCAGGTGTGTTGGCGAGTGGCGCGCCGGCGTGGAAGCCGAGCCAGGATTTGATCGCTGCCGATGCCTGCAAAGCAGGATCGAGCCAGAGCGGTGTGTCGTTGTCGCAGAGCGAAAGTGCAATGGCGCCGGCGGTTGCGGACAGCGGCGAAGGGGGGCGGGCGAAGGCAGGCAGAGGCCGCTCGCTGCCCGGCCGCGCCATGGCATCCATGACCGCGCGGAAGACCGCCTGGGCGTTGAACACCGGATCGGCGAAGCCGCCGTCGATCCATTGGGCTGCGATGTCCATCAGTCTTCTCCGCGCACCATGGTGAAGAAATCCACTTTCGTTGCCGCCGTCTCGGAGCGGCGCTTTTCGCGCGCCTCGCTTTGGGCGGCGCGCAGCGGTGCGACCAGCGCACTCTCGACCGTCTGCCGATGGGCGGGATCCTGCCAAAGTGCATCGGCGATTGCCGCAAGCTTCGCCTTCTGCCTGTCGCGCCCGAGCATGTAGCTGTGGCCGACCTGTCCGGAAGAGAGCCGGACGGTGGCGCGGGTGACGGTCACTTCACCGACATTGAAGGGCGCGCCGCCGCCGCCGATGCGGCCACGCACGGTGACCAGACCGGTTTCCGGGCCGCGCAAAAGCTCTGCTTCCGAGATCAGGCCGGCCTCATTCCACAGCCGGGCGATGTCATCGCCACTGGCCTGCGCCAACGTCGTCATGACGGCTTTGCGCTCGGCCTGGTCGCGGGCTTCCTGTCCTCGCATGGACAACTCCCTGAATGTATATAATTTGTCTAGTGATATAGACAATTATACAAATTATACCTATTATCTAACTTGTGTCCATGACGGGTGGATGACATGGGCGGGAGCGTGGACGAAATGGTGGCTCAAAAGGGCGCGAGCAGCATCGAACGCCGTAGCGGTGTCGCGCTGTGGCGGCAGATTGCGGACCTGATCCTGCATTCGATCGCCGCCGGCGATTTTGCCGAGAATGCCGCGCTGCCGCCGGAAATGGCCTTGGCCGAACGCTACGGCGTCAATCGCCACACGGTGCGCAGCGCCATATCGGCCCTGGTGCAGGACGGCGTGCTGCGGGCCGAGCAGGGACGCGGCACCTTCGTCTTTTCGCGCAAACGGCTGTCCTATCCGATCGGCGCGCGCACTCGGTTTTCGACCGGTCTGCAAGGGCAAACATCGGAACGGCACATCGTGCTGCTAGCTTCTACAGTTGAGTCGGCCAGTCAGCGCGTCGCCGAGGGGCTTGGTCTGGCAAGAGGGGCTGAGGTGATCCGCCTGGAGACGCGCGGCGAAGCCGATGGACGGCCGGTGTCGCGCGCCGCCGCCTGGTACGAGGCGAAGCGTTTCGCCGGCATCAATGCTGCGATGGCCGAAACCGGTTCGGTTACCGCCTCGCTCAAGCGTTTCGGCATTGACGATTATCTCAGGCAATCGACGGTGCTGTCGGCCCGCCATGCCGATGCCGCCGATCTCGCCGACCTCGATCTGCAGCCCGGCGCAATCGTGCTGGTGGCGGTCGCCGTCAACGTCACACCGGACGGCCAGCCGATCCAGTTCGCCGAAACGCGGTTTCCGGCGGAGCGGGTGGAGCTGAAGCTGTCGGCGCTGTAGGGAGCGTCGAGACTCATGCGATATCAGACCAACTCGGTCGCGCTCACTTGTCAGCGGCTTGACGTTTGAGGACCGCCTTCCCCCACTCCGTCTCGGCTTCGCCGAGCCACCTCTCCCCCCTCCGGAGGGAGAGGAAGGGAGCCCGCCTTGCCAAGCTCGCGCCTTTCCTCTCCCCCGTCGATCGGGGGAGAGGTGTCGTGAGCACGACGCGCGAGGGGGGGTGGGCCATCGCCGGGGCTGGGTCATTAAGTCCGGGGTGGCAGCCAGGCTTGATTATTACCAC
>NZ_JAMYQD010000025.1:0-82782 GCF_040320665.1 Mesorhizobium sp. M0626
GGGCCTCACGCCCTTTGAATACATCTGCAAAATCTGGACAAAAGAGCCCGAACGATTCAGGCTCGATCCAACCCATCAAACCTTGGGACTAAACATCTAGTGAGACGCGAGATTCCTCAGCACTGGATAGCAGATCCAGCGCTTCCCGAACCTAACGGGCCTCGACTCGCGAATCCCAGCCGACCAGCACGCGCCGTGGAGACGGAGTCGCCTCAGCCGCCCTCCGGCACGACAAGCACCGGCTTTCCGGTGTCGAACAGGGCAGCCGTTGATAACAAGAGGACCGACGTTAATGTGGTTGAGAAGTGCGGCCGACGTTGTCAGATCGTTGCAGAGCGCCCGCTGTCGCACCGCGTCACCGATGCTTCGCAGTTCGCAATATCGACATCATAGCACCGCCACGTCGCTTTCACTAGTTTGTGAATTTCCCTGGATGTTTTTTCCCAACTGGCCGTGTCCTGTGAAAATCTCTTTGCCTGTACCGTTGTTCCAGTGCGGCAATGGCGTGTGCGCATTGTCCAGGCCACTTGGGGATGCCACCGCCTAGCGGCCGAGGCGAGCATCACGAGCGGCGGAGGCGACATCACCAGTACGGAAAGATACGCGCCGACTTCGGCACACAAGCCGGCAGCTTTCCTGACATCCTGATCGGAGTGGTCAACTCCCGTCACACCGAGTACGCTTTTGAAGGCCATCTGACTGCTCTTTCTAAGTATGTCGTATCTGTAGGCCTAAGTATGTCGTATCTGTAGGCGCGTTTCGAAGCCGCAAGGCTTGCCCTTAGCACGACGGAGATGGGGTGGCACTACATCTTCGCTGTTCGGCCGTCCGGCCACCCGAGCGAGTGGCACCGCACCGATGCCTATCCGCCGTCAGCTTCAGGCTCAACGTCCTCCTCCTCCAGCGAGTAGCCGTCGGACCTGATGGTTCGAATGACGCTCCCGGCCGACGTCCTCTCCAGCTCCTTTCTGATCCGGCTGATATGGACATCGACGGTGCGTTCACCGACATGGATCTTTTCCCCCCAAGCTGCGTTCTTTAACGCGACTCGGCTGAACACCATGCCGGGAGTCTCGAGCAAATGCCGCAGCAGCTTGAACTGGATCGGTCCAAGGTGGATGTCCTGGCCGTTACCATGGACTCGGCGGGCATCGACGTTCATCTCTAGCCTGCCACAGCGGAGCCAGCTGCCGTTTTCGATCCCGTTTGAACCCGGCTTTGGCAGCGCCAGCTTCGTGCGTAGACAGTCGAGCAGCATCACCGGCGCGAAGGGCCGCACAAAGCTCTCGTCAATGCCTGCCTTCAAGAGATCGAGGTGCTGGTTTTCGGCGCCGGGCGCGATCAGCGCAATAACCAGCAGGCCTCTGTTCCGGAACTCCGCCTTGAGCTGGGCACAGATGGTGGACCCTGTCGAGCTTGCCGGCTGGCAGTCCAGCACCACGGCCTGCGGCTCCCGTACACTGGCTAATGCCAGCGCTTCTTCCACGCTTCTGGCCAGTTCAATCCTGAAGCCATCCACCCCCAGAATGTGGCTGTAGTGCAGATACAACTCCGCACCTTGCGAACAGATCAGGACCAGTGGCTTCATCAGCGCTACCCCAGGAACTACATCGGCCTCGACCGCCTCGACTGAGAGGGCTGGCGATCGCATATCCTCGAGCCTGACATGATCCCCTTGATCGAAAACCGGTTCCATCACGCCCGCGCCACCTCGGGATAAGCCTCAATGGCTGCGGTGGCATCGCCGGCCAGTTGAGTACCGGCCGCGGCGAGTTTCCAGAACGTCTCGAAACCGAACCGGTGGACGTCGCGCAGGGTTTTGGACAGAACGACCAACCGCCCGGCCGTGAAGAGCACGCGCCCGAAGCCCTCATGGCTTATCTCAATCATCGGCGATGCCATCAGGCCGGAGCGTTCCTCAATCGCAAGCCCGACGGCGGTGTAGAACTTATCGAGCCTCCACAGCACGTCCGGATCGGGATCGCCGATGATTGGAATTGCTCGGCGCTGTTCCCTGGTGATGATGAAGTCGCCCAGCAGCTCGGCGTCCGATTTGCCTTCCCATGACCCGTGGGAATCATTGGCACGGATCAGCCGCACGAGGCATTTGGCGAACGGGGTGGCAAGGGCGGCCGCCTCGTCCTCGGTGGCGGCAGGGCTAACAGCGGCTTCAAACATTTCGCCCACTCCTCATTTCAGCTTTCGTCCTCGAAGGAGGGTTTCTGTTCAGCGACACCTGCCTGCGCCAGCACCTTGCGCAGCCAAGGGGGAGGACACGTCCTGAGCATCATCTGCGTGCGCAACAGCACCTCTTGGATGGTCTGGGGCTGCGGCACTTTGATCGGATGGATCTTTGCGGAAACAAGTTTGGCTGCCGAAGGTCCGCCGATCGCCAGACAAAACAGGAGATGACAGCCCTTTAGCGCTTCGACCTTCGGGGTGATGCGGTCATCGCCCTCGATTCGATGCTTCCCGCTCTCGTCGGAAACGTCATCGAAGGCCACGGCTTCCACGAGATTCCACTCCTCGCGCATCACGTCGTAGACAGCAAAGCGCCTGGCCGATCCGAAATGGGCGTTGAGGTTCATCATGTCCTGCGTGGCGATCGCCACGCGCAATGCGCCCGCCTGGCGTTCCGGCGTCGGTGCGTGAACCTCGTCAGTGACGAGCGAGAGGCGACGGACGGAGCTCATCTGGGATTTCTCGCTTACGGAGTGGATCAAGCGCCTCAGGCGTCGGCGCTCGCCCGTTGGCTTCGAAAATGTTGGCAACCTCGAAGATCAGGTCGCGGGTCCCCTGGTAGAGGATTGTGAGCTTGTGCTGGGCCCCGAGCCGGTCGAAGATCGGGAAGCCGACCCGCATGAGCGGAATGCCGAGGCGCTGCGCCGCCTGGCGGCCGTGGGAATGAGTAACGAGAAGATCAGCGCCGGCGCCAAGCGCTTCCAAATCGCCGAGATCGCCGATCTGAACCGACTGCGCCGGCACTTCCTCCAGAATTTTCGACATAGCGGCCGTTGTGACCGCCGCCGCGATTTCGGAGCCCATGCCGATGAAGAAGCTCGCGAGTTGGTAGAGTTGGTCTGGTTCAGCAGCGATCGCAATTTTCTTGCCTCCAAAGTGGAAATGTCCGTCGAGCAACGCGTCCTGCAACTGCGCCCGCCGACGGCGCACCCCAGCCGGCGCCGCTTCGCCCGAAACTGCGGACAGCAGCGATACGAACCGGTCGGCGTCCCTCAATCCAGTCAACGACCGGAACAGCACGTAAGACACCCCGGTCAACCTCTGCAGCACCTCGGCCGGGCGGCGCATATGCTCACCGATGACGATGCATTGCTCGGCCGTGCCAAGCTCGCGGACATCCTCCACGCTGGTGCCGCCATAGGTAGTCGTGACCCAATGGGCGGGCACGGTACCGTCGAGCGAGCCGGAGACGTCCGGCAAAATCACCGGCTGCAGTCCAAAGCTTTCAACCATCTCACGCAAATGCTCGATGTCAGCGACAGTCAGGTTCCAGCCTGGCAGGATCACGATCTTCTTCGATTGCCGCGCCTGCTCGCCGGGCCGTGTAATCCCTTCGATCATCGCGGTGACGGCTTTGGCCCAGCCCTCTTCGATCGCACCATCGAAATCTGGTGTGTTGGCCAGCACCACCTCCGTACCCGCGAGTTCTTTGGTGCGCTTCAGCCTGATATTGGCGATATCGCCTGCGCAGTCTTCGCCCCGGGTTTCCACCAGCGCGGTCGTGCAAACCCCGATCAGCATTGGCTTTGTGCGGGCCTTGAGGTTGAGGATCGCCTCTTCCAGATGGTCTGCCCCGCCGAGGATCGTTGCCACCTCGTCCATCGCGGTTGTCTGCAAGGGAATGGCTTCCTTGAAATGTCGCACGAAGAGCACGAGCGCGAAGCTGGTGCACCCTTGGCTGCCGTGGAACAACGGCATCGCGCCGTCGACGCCAAGAAAGGCCAAGGCGGCACCCAATGGCTGCGATGACTTCAGCGGATTGACCGCCGCCGCTTTGGTCTGGGGAAGGATGCGGACCATCGGCTTTCCTCAACAATCGCCGAAATTACCGGCCGTCGTGCCGGCGAATTCCTGGACAACATGCAAGGTCGGGGTCTCGCTTTTCGTGCGCGGCCGTTCCTCCCTGGCAGGCTGGCAATCCCATGGTGCCGGCTCCCGCACCTGCGCCCAGATCGGGTTGTGAATGGCGATGTCGATCTGGCGTACGAGTTCCACCATGCCGTCATAGCCGGCGTAAGGGTGTTGGCGCTCCTGGTTGATATCGAGCCATGGTGTCTTGGCCTTCAGGGCGATGAACTGCGTGCGCCCGCCCGACAGCATAATATCGGCCTTGCGTTCTGAGAGCATGGCGTAAAGCTCGCGCGCTGCCATCTGCTCGAATATATGGTTGTCGTCCTTGAGGATCTGCTTGATCCGCTCCTTGTCTTCGACGGTCGACTTCTTGACAGAGGTGCCGACGATCTCGATCCCGATCTCCATCAGCGCATGGACGACCGACCAGGACTTCACGCCGCCGGTGTTGAGCAGCACGCGCTTGCCTGCGAGCCTCGGCCGGTAGGCCGCTAGCTTCTTCCCGGCGATCGCCTCTTCCTCTGCAATCAATACCTCGGTGCGGCCGAGGATCTCCGGATCAGCACCCTGCTTTACGAGCAGCTCAGCGATGTTCCGGAGTGCATCCGAGGTATCGGTGATGCCGTAGAAGGAGCCCTCGAAAAACGGGATGTCCCAGCGCTCGTCCATTTTGCGGGCGAGATTGATGAGCGCGGTCGAGCACACCACCATAGCCGCCCGGGCGCGGTGCGCGCAGGCAATGTCGACGTAACGGGCGTCACCCGGAATGCAGGCGCGCACCCGGATCCCGAGCCGATCCAGCAGCGGCTTCACCAGCCAGAATTCGCCCGAGAGGTTGAATTCGCCAAGAATGTTGATGTCGTAAGGGCCGGCATCGTCGGGCTCGAGCGTGCCGATGACATGCTCGAGCAACGCCTCGCCGGCAAGCTTGTTGCCGAGATTCTTGGAGCCGACGAAGCCCGGCGCATTGACCGGTACAACCGCCAAGCCGTACTTTTCCGCCGCGCGCTTGCAGACGGCCTCGATGTCGTCGCCGATCAGCGCCGTCACGCAGGTCGGATAAACGAAGATCGCAGGCGGCCCATACGCTTCCTTGATCTCGAGGATCGCTTTGAAAAGCTTCCGCTCGCCCCGCCCCATCACAACATCGAGTTCGGTGAGGTCGGTCGTGAAGCTCGTGCGCCACAGCGTTGGCCCGGACGAAGCCGCACCGCGGTTGTCCCAGGAATTGCCCTCGCAGGCGAGCGGCCCATGGACCAGGTGTGCGACGTCGGTGATCGGCTGCAGTACGATCTTGGCGCCATCGAAGGCACAGCCGCCGGCCGCCGCCCCGGGGGTCAGTGGCTTCGAACAGCCCTCCTTGCGCGCCTTGGCATCCTTGCCGCGGTTCTGCTCGCAGGCGGGCTCGTTGAAGACATCCTGGATTTTGGCTCTGAGCAAGGACATTGCGTCGGTCTCCAAAGTCCCTCGGGAAGACGACCGGCCAAAGCCGACCGTCATGCTTAGCGGGTGAGGTCATACGAGTAGTCCGTCACGCCCGTCTCGCTTGTCTCGCGATCGAGCTTGTCGAAGATCTTGTCGAGGATCGTCGTCAGGACGCGCAATCCGCCTTGGTAGCCCATGAGCGCAAACCGATGGTGATGGTGGCGGTCGAAGATCGGAAACGTCAGCCGGATCAGCGGCGTGCCCGTGTCGCGCTCCAGATACTTGCCATAGGAGTTGCCGATCAGCAGGTCCACCGGCTCGGTGAAGAGCAGCGAGCGCATCGCCCAGAGGTCCTTGCCCGCCCAGACTTGAGCACCGTTGCCGAAGGGCGATGATGCAAGCAGCTCCTTCAACTCCGCTTCCCACGCCGAGGTGCCGTTGGTCGCGAGGCAATGGGTCGGCTCGCCGCCCGTCTCCATGATGAAGCGGGCCATGGCGTAGACAAAGTCCGGATCGCCGTAGATGGCGTATTTTTTACCGTGCAGCCAGGATTGGCTGTCCGCCATGGCGTCGACAAGTCGGCCGCGCTCCAGGCGGAGTGCTTCGGGGATTTGCTTGCCGGAAATCGCGGAGACCTCCGTCAGGAAGTCGTCGGTCGCCTGAACTCCGAGCGGGTAATGGAACGAGGCAGTCGCCTGCCCTACCCCCTCGCAATACTCCAGTGTTTTTCGGGTGTTGTAATGCTGTAGCGAAAGTGTCGCCTCGGCGTTGAGTGCCTTCCTCACGTCTGCGATCTTCGTGCCGCCGTCATACATGCGGTATTCGCCGTCGGACGGCGTGTCGAACTGGTCAGAGGCGTCTTGGATGAAAGTATAGGACACGCCTATCAGATCGAGCAGGCGCTTGAGTTCCCGGTTGTTGCCAACACAGAAGCCGTCGAAACCCGGAATGACGTTGATGGTCCCCTCGGCTTCCGTTCGCTCCTCGCCTTTCCAGAAATGCTCCAAAATGCCCCTGACCGCAACGTCATAGCCGTCGACATGGCTGCCGACAAAGGCCGGCGTGTGGGCGAAGGGCACGTCGAAGTCGCGCGGGACCGAGCCTTCGTCCTTGGCGTTCTCGATGAAGCTGTGCAGGTCGTCGCCAATGACCTCCGCCATACAAGTGGTCGAGACGGCGATCATCTTCGGGTTGTAAAGTTGGTACGTGTTGGCGAGCCCGTCGACCATGTTCTTCAGGCCGCCGAACACTGCCGCGTCCTCGGTCATCGAGGAGGAAACCGCCGAAGCAGGCTCCTTGAAATGGCGCGAAAGGTGCGAGCGGTAATAGGCCACGCAGCCCTGGCTGCCGTGGACGAAGGACATCGTTCGCTCGAAGCCTGCGGCCGCGAACACCGCGCCGAGCGGCTGGCAGGCCTTGGCGGGGTTCACCACCAGGGCTTGGCGAGCAAGGTTCTTTTCGCGGTATTCCCACGTCTTGGTGAATTCGCCTTGGTCGGTAACGATCTGGTCCGGGTGAGGACATTCGAAATTCAGCCTCTTCTCGGCGAGCATCTGCCTGTATTCCGGCTCGCGGAACAGGGGCGCGTGGTCGAGAACTTTTTCAGCCGACTGCGGCATGGGTGGTTACCTCTTTCCATCTGGCCCGCCATACGGCGGCACAGGGACGTCGAAACGTTTTCAGGTCTCCCGCGGACAAGCGGCCACAGGCGTTCGCGGCCTCCCGGCTTCCGGGAAGCCAGGGTTTCATTCGGCTGCGATCGCCGCCGACGGCTCGGCTTTTTTCTTCCAGGGGGCGTCGTAGAGATTCCAGACAGGGTTGTTGATGGCCAGGTCCATATCGCGCGCGAAGATGGCGAAGCCGTCGTAGCCATGATACGGGCCGGAATAATCCCAGGAATGCATTTGACGGAACGGTATGCCCATCTTCTGGACCGGGTACTTTTCTTTGATGCCGGAGCCCACGAGATCGGGACGGATCCCCTCGATGAACTTCTCCAGCTCGTAACCAGTTACGTCGTCATAGATCAGCGTGCCCTTTTTCACGTAGTGGCCGGTGCGCTGATAGTCGTCGTTATGGCCAAATTCATAGCCAGTGCCGACGATCACCATGCCCAGGTCCTCATATGCGGTGACGACGTGACGGGGGCGCAGCCCGCCGACATAGAGCATCACCGTCCTGCCTTCGAGGCGCGGCCGGTACTTGGCTATGACCGCCTCGACCAGCGGCCGGTATTTGGCGATGACCGCCTCGGCCTTTGCCTCGATTTCCGGCCCGAAGTGCTTGGCTATCTTGCGCAGAGAGGCTTCGGTCTGGGAGGGCCCGAAGAAATTGTACTCCATCCAGGCGATGCCATACTTTTCCTCCATGTGCCGGCAGATGTAGTTCATCGACCTATAGCAATGGATGAGATTCAGTTTCGCCTTTGGCGCTCGCTCTATTTCGACCAGGGTAGCGTCGCCCGACCAGTTGCCGACCACGCGCAGACCCATCTCTTCGAGCAGGATGCGCGAAGCCCAGGCGTCGCCGCCGATATTGTAGTCGCCGACCACATTGACATCGTACGGGCCGGCTTCGAACTCGAGGTCCTTCTTCTCGAACACCCAGTCGCGGATCGCGTCGTTGGCGATGTGGTGGCCGAGGGATTGCGAGACGCCGCGGAAGCCCTCGCAGCGCACCGGCACGATTGTCTTTTCGTGCTGCTTGGCCTTGTTGCGGGACACAGCTTCGGTGTCGTCGCCAATCAGGCCGATCGGGCATTCGGATTGCACAGTCATGCCCTTGTTCAGCGGAAAGAGTTCCTCGATCTCGTCGATGATCCGTTCGAGCTTCTTGTCGCCGCCGAAAACAATATCCTTCTCCTGGAAATCGGAGGTGAACTGCATGGTGACGAACGTGTCGATGCCGGTCGTGCCGACGTAGTAGTTGCGGCGCTGAGACCAGGAATATTGCCCGCATCCGACCGGGCCGTGCGAGATATGGACCATATCCTTGACTGGACCCCACACCACGCCTTTCGAGCCGGCATAGGCGCAGCCGCGAATTGTCATCACGCCGGGGATGGACTTGATGTTCGATTTGACCTCGCATTCGGAAAGGACCTCGCTTTCCTCGCCAGCCTCGTCGCCGCTTTTTGCGACGCTGAGGTGCTTTTTGCGGCGCTTCGCCGCCTTGTCAGGATATTGCGACAGCACTTCCTCGATAAGCCTCGCATGGAGGCCACCGTCATTCTCGTATTCCAGGCTCATGGGACCCCTTTCAAGGTTCAGGGTGACGCCTCACCGACGAGGCGCCGTTCTTTGAAAGACGCACCAGATCAGGCGGCGCCTCATGTCGGCAGCGGTCGCTACTGTGCGGCCGCCTTAGCCGTTTCCTTGACCTGAAGCTCGGCAAGCATCTGCTCGTCCGTCTTCATGATGCCGAAGTCGAGCAGCATGTCCTCGAGCTCCTCCATGGTGATCGGGGTCGGGATGGTGCCCTGGCCCGAATTCCCATGGATCTTCTCGGCCAGCGCCCTGTATTCCCCGGCCTGCTTGGAGTCCGGCGCATACTGGATCACAGACATCTTCCTGAGCTCGGCGTGCTGGACGATGTTGTCGCGCGGCACGAAGTGGATAAGTTTGGAATTGAGCCTGGAAGCAAGCGCCTCGGCGAGGTCGAGCTCGCGGTCGGTTTGGCGCTCGTTGCAGATCAGGCCGCCGAGCCGCACGCCGCCCGAATGGGCGTATTTCAGGATACCCTTGGCGATGTTGTTGGCGGCATAGAGCGCCATCATCTCGCCGGACATGACGATATAGATTTCCTGGGCCTTGTTCTCTCGGATCGGCATCGCGAAACCGCCACACACCACATCCCCGAGCACGTCGTAGGAGACATAGTCGACGTCGTCGTAGGCGCCGTTCTCCTCGAGGAAGTTGATCGAGGTGATCACGCCGCGGCCGGCGCAGCCGACACCCGGCTCAGGGCCGCCCGACTCCACGCATTTGATTCCTTTGTAGCCGACCTTGAGCACGTCCGCGAGTTCCAGGTCTTCCACCGAACCTTCCTCTGCCGCGAGGTGCAGGACCGTATCCTGCGCCTTCGCGTTCAGGATCAGGCGGGTGGAGTCGGCTTTGGGATCGCAGCCGACGATGAGGATTCTCTGCCCGAGATCGACAAGGGCGGCGAGCGTATTCTGGGAGGTGGTGGACTTGCCGATGCCGCCCTTGCCGTAAAAGGCGATCTGACGCAAACCTGACATGTAGCTTTCCTTCCTTCGTTCCATTCATCGCGGCTGCCGCGACATGAATGCCGGTCGGGCAGCTCTAGCCGCCTCGCACCTAAGGATCTCAAGACTCATGCCAATTTGCCTGATCCAACCGAAGAATAATTTCGGGTTGCTTTTCAGGGGTTTAGCTTGAGTTCCAAGAAAGATCGTCGGAACAGCCCGTGTAGCGGACGCGACATTGGCGACACAAAGCGTCGGATCGCGATCCTCAGTCACCGCATTCGGTTGAACCGCATCGTTGTATTGAGGTGGAGGAACAGCATCTCGACCCTCTGCGGCATGCTGCGAACTCTTCTGTTCCGGCGAGCTGACGTGCTTCGTCTCTCGTGTCCTCGTCGACACTGCGTAGAATCTTGCGCGCGACGGCATACCATCGGTCCGCGGCCACTCATCCGGTCCCACAGGCGGATAGTCCCGCTATATCAGCAACCCGAGGGGTCTCGGCTCACCTGTCGGCACAGGAGTTCAGTACCGGCGTCATCGCCTTCACATGTTCGTCGATCCGCTCGAGCACTTTCGCAGCGACAAGGTCGCGCTCAGGCAGATGCCACCAGTGTTCGTTGACGAGTTTGACCGTCTCGACCACTGCCTTTAGGACTGCTGGCTCCGGAAGCCGTGCACGGTTCGCAAATGCTTTCCATCGCGGTGCTGCTAGCGCCTTAAACGAGCGCTCTCCTCCAAGCGACAGCGCCAAGGCGTCGGCGGGAATGTATGGCACGGTGGACAGGACGTCGTAGATTGGTGCAAGCGCCGGCTTGTCGCCGTTACCCGGATAGATCAAAGACCAATTCTTCAGGTGCATGTCGCCATTGCCGGTGATGACGGTCAGTGCCAGGCGGCGGACGAACTCGAGAGCCGCCGTAGGCGAGACGGCGACACCAAGAGCCAAGGCTATGTCGTGATAAGCAGCCCCCTCATATTTGCGCGACGGGTAGACACCGAAGACCTGAGCGAAATCCTCGATGTGTATCCTCCCGCCACCGGCGCCGCGATCGAAGCGTTTGACGAGAAGGACCTTGCCTTCCGACAGCGTATTGAATTCTTCGGGAACGCCCTCAAAATCGGACTTCTCGACCAGTTCGCATTCAGGAACCTGCATGCCGATTGCTGCTGCCAGCGCCAGGTTGGCGAATTCGTTCTCGGAAACGTCCGGAAAGGCCGTCGACGGGAACTTGGCGATGTACCGGCCCTGCTCGTCGTCCATCGGCAAGGTAAGGCCGCCGCCTTTTCCAGTGTTCTTCATGACCGACAGTTTCATCTGCACGCCGGCAAGCGAGAACCGTGCCTTGGGCTTATCCTTTGAAGCATCCTGTGACACCGCTATCGCGCCGTCACTGGGCAACGCCCGTACGGCTCCCGGCAGATCGGCGCCCAGCGCCGCTAAAAGGTCGAAATCATTGCCTGGCCGCACATTGCCTTCGTGGTGCCTTTCCATCGCCTCGCGCAATTTCTCCTCCGGCAGGAGGTTCGCGAAGAAAGCGGGCAAGGCGCCCGCCATAGGCTTCGGATCTTTCCGCAATCCTCCCGTCGCTGCCCGGAACGACAGGCTGAGAACCGGAAAGCCGCCCGTCGCGCGGTAGGCCTCATCGAAGTTGAATGCATTGAAATCACCCGGCGTCCTGACGATTGTGCCGATCTTCACTGCGTTCAAGAGCACGTCCAGGGACGGGATCGTCTTAGGTGCGCGAAAGACTGGGGCCATGATCGTCATCGTCAGGTTGAGAAACAAAGGCGGGTCGATCGTCATCATCATGCGGACGCAATAGAGCCTGGACAGCCGGAACCATGGCTTGCGGAACCAGCATCATTTCCAGACCGAGCGCGCGAGCGATATTCATGAGCGTCGTCGCACGCGCGGCTGCGGCTCCCTTTTCGATGTCGCGATATCGGGGACGGGATATACCCGCCAAATCAGCGACCTGCTCCTGCGTCATGGCAGCGGCCAGCCTCGCCTGCCTGAAAAACCCACCGATTTCGCGCAGAATTTCCGATTGAGAGTCCATATGATACGTAAACGATCCATTCCAATGCTAGATGATATGGCAGAGTACCTTATCCAGCGATCGAGTCAACACGATATGATCTGTTCGCGTATCATGCATCAGCTTTATGATACGAAAAGAGATCAATTATCCTGCATTTAGCGCCGCCCGACGATGGCGCCGTCCGAAACGGACGCCCGATCAGCGCTCCGAAATCATCGGACGTTAAATCAAGGCGGTCCGGCAGCTGAAATCGCTCGTCTCTTCTGGTTCATACGGCCGGCCGCGCTGACTGGTGTCAATGTGGATCGCTACTCGTTCATTGCAATGGCTTTGCACCATCTGCTCCTGCCGGTCTCCCGCGGCAACTGGTGTTCCGACCTTTCAGGGGCTCAGCGCGGTTCGCGTGACCGATCATCCTGGATCAAGCACGGACATAGCCGTCGAATACCGCTTTACTCTCGGCTGTCCGTTCGGGCATGGCGGGGCACCTCCCTGATCACGAAGCAGCACCCGAACAAGCCCGCGACCAGCGCGAATCCCCCGCTTCCGAGACTTTCTCACTCAGTAAACTAGGCGCCCGCCGCCACGTGCGCGCGACGCCTGCATCAACCGGCGGGCAGATGCGCCGAGGGCAACAAGCGCGCCTGACGCAACGCGGCAAGATCAGCCGAGCCGGTGCAGAAGCAGGCGACGGCCAACTGGCGGATGACGATCTCGAAATGCGCGACAACTGCCTCGGTGGATACCGTAGCCGCGCGCAGCACGCCGGCTGCCTGCCCGGCGATGTCCGCGCCGAGGCGGATAGCCTTGGCCACGTCGACGCCGTCGCTGACCCCGCCAGACGCGATCAGCTTCACCGCTGGCAGCGCCCGACGTACCGCCTGCACGCTGGCCGGGGTCGGGATCCCCCAATCGGCGAACGCCATCGCAACTGTACGGTCGGCGGCATCGGGGGCCCGCTCGCCCTCCACCGCGGCCCAACTGGTGCCGCCGGCGCCGGCGACATCGATCACCGCCACGCCCGCCTGAACGAGCGCACAAGCCACCGAGGCAGAGAGGCCCGACCCCACTTCCTTGGCCACGATCGGCACGCCGACGCTACGTGCGGCGCGAGCGATCTGGGCCAGGACGCCGCGCCAGTCGCGGTCGCCCTCCGGCTGTACCGCTTCCTGCAGCGGATTGAGATGGACAATGAGTCCATCGGCCTCCAGTGCATCCACCGCCCGGCGCGCGAGGTCCAGGCCGTCGGCCTCGCGCAGTTGCGCGGCGCCGATATTGGCCAGCAAGGGAACGTCTGGGGCCAAGCGGCGCAACGCGCGCGTCAGCCCCTGGGAGTTGCGGGATTGCAGGCTCACGCGCTGCGAACCGACGCACATGGCGATCCCCAAGGCTTGCGCTGCCTCGCTCAGATGCCGGTTGATGGCCTCGGCGCGTTGCATGCCCCCAGTCATGGAGCTGATCAGCAGAGGCGCGCGCATGGTCTTGCCCAGCAGCGAGGCGCTGAGGTCGATCTGCGTCAGGTCCAACTCGGGCAATGCGCAGTGTTCGAAACGGATGTACTCCCAGCCGGTGGCCTTGGCCCGTGCCGTTCGCCGATTCAGCACTATGTCCAGATGGTCGTCCTTGCGCCGGCTCAAGTTGGTGTCGCTGATGCTCGCTCCATCCGCGTCATCGGGCGACGGCGTTGCGTCGGGTCGGACCGACGGCAGCGCGCGCACGCCGCCGTTTTCCGCTCGTTCAGGCCGGCGCACGCTGGGCTGCCCCCGCAGCGTCGCTGCGGTAGCGACTGTTTGAGGTCTGGTAGTACTGCACGCGGATGGCCGCCATGGCTTCGATCAGCGGTCCCCACGGCGGGGGAAAACGTTCTTCCGCCATCACCCGGTGCAGCATGCGTGTGTGGCCGGCCAACTCGTCATTGAGGAACTCCACCACAGGCATGGCCGGATAGCGCTGCAGCAGCAGGATCGCAGCGTTGTCGGCCTCGCCGGCCGACCTATCCTTTTCGCGTCCATGCAGATCGTTCTGCAAGCGCCCTATCGCGGAGATGAGCCGCAGGACCTGGCGAAACGCCGGATGCGCGCGCAAGGTCGCCATGTCCAGCCCCCACAGCAACGACAGGCAACAGAACACGTTCGTGTAGGCGATCGAGTCCACGCCGTTCTGCAAGTACTCGGCGTAGGACCATCGCTCCGCCCCTGCCGCCTGCGCGTGCCCGGCGCGCAGCGCCGCGCAGTAGCACCGGGTATCCTCGAGAAGCTGGGCATAGTCGCGACGATCGTAGGCGAGCGCGGCGAGCGAAGCGCGCAGCACAGCACAGCCCTCGAATCCTGGTAGCGCGCACGGCAAGCCCTGCCCCAGCGCCTGCTCCACCGCGGCGAGCTGCTCCGGCGCGATCAGGTCAAGGTCGTTGCAATCGTCCAGCCAGAACAGCAGCGCCAGTTCGCGATAGAACGCCACGATCAGCGTTTCGTCCAGCGGATCGCGGCCGGTGCGGGCGCTGGTGTCGCGCAGGCTCGGCTGGATGCGCTGCAGGATGTACTGGCCGCCCCGGACTGCTTCCACGGCATGCTCGTCGGCGAACCCGGTCAGGGAACGCCCCCACTCTAGCACCTGCTGCAGCGCGCGATCGGTCGGGATCATGGCCCGGCTCCTGCTCCCTCGGCCGAGACGCGCCGCCCCCAACGAAGCGCCAGCCACAACCCGGCGAGTTCGGCCACGCGCACCACCCGGGTGGGGCAATACAGTTCCTTGCCGATCCACAGCGGCGTCTTGGGCAGTGCGTGCGCTGCGTGGCGGCCGAGCATCCACTTCAGCGCGCGCGCCACCGCCTGCGCGATGCGCCGTCGCCCTGCCGGCTCTTCGGTCCCGTCCATCACGTGCAACGCGAACAGCGCATAGGCGGTTTCCTCGAATGTGGACGCGCGACCGGCGCCCCAGCCGCCGTCGTCGCGCTGCGTCTGCAGCAGCGCTGCCAGCGCGCGCTCGTCGCGCCACTGGGGCTTGCCTTGCGCCAGCGCAGCTACCGCATGCGCGGTGGGATACAGCCACGAAACGTGCCATTTTTCGTTGTCCCATAGACCGTGCGGGTTGCGATTGGCCTCGACGTAGGCGCTGGTGCCGGCGGCGGGCTTTCCCAAAATTCGCAACGCATGCAGGGCATGGATGTTGGTCGACACCGAGGCATTGCGCTCGCCGGGGAAGGTGACGAAGAGCTCGCCGGTTGCGAAATGGCGCAACGCGTCGACCGCCGGGTCGCGGCCTGCAAGGCGAAGGACGCACAACGCAACTGCGGTGTCGTCCGCATCGGCCGCGAAGTGCAAGGCCGGGCCCAGACCGCGCGCTCCGAGGCGGGCGTCGAGCTGCGCGATGATCACTTGCACCGCCTCGGCGAAAGCGGGATGCGCGAACAGACCGGCCAGATGCAAGGTGTACAGCGACCAGCATGGCTCGAACACATTGATAGGCCAGACGTTGGGAACGACACCTTCGATGCCGCTGCGCGTCGCCCGCGATGCCGCCTGCAGATACCCGTCGGCGCGCCCGACCTGCGGCGTGTTCCCCTGTGTCACGGCGTGGGCACGCCACGCGGCGGTGGCCGCTGGACTGATGCCGATGCTGCCGTCGTCGTCCGGGCATGCGGTGGCCGGCGACGTCCCCCAGGCTTCCCAGGAGTGCAGCAACGGATGGCCGCTCGGCAACGTCGCCACAGCCCCCAGCTTGACCAGGCGTGCTTGCCGCAACGGTAACAGCGCCGGGTGGCGCGGAAACGCCAAGCCGCCCAGCAACGATGCGGCCTCGTCGCACAACTGCGGCAGGATCAGCTCCGCGCCGATGGGCGCGTCTTCCGGCACCGCATGCGCGTAGGGATCGGGCTGGCGCTCGAGGAACCGGATTGCAGCCTGGACTGCGTCGGCAGCGCCGGGAAGAGGATCGGCACGCTGCAATGCCAGCAACGCCGCCCACGTGGGCGCATGGCGAAACAGCGGGAAGTCCGCACTCCCCCATCCGCCATCGGCCTGTTGCTGCGCGATGAGCCACGCGTATGCGTCGTGCCGACCGGTGACGTTGCCGTGGAACTGCAGAGCTCGCGCCGTGTCGTATACGGACGGACCGACGCTGCCGCCGTCGCTCATCTCGCCCAGCAGGTGACGCAATTCGGAAAGGATCTGTTCGGACAGCGCGTTCACGCGGTATGTTCCTTCTGCAGAGGGCTAAAGAGAACAGAAACGGGCAGACGCCGCGCACGTCGCCGCCGACACGGACACAGTGCAGCATGCAGCGCGCGCCGGCCGATCGCACCAGCACAGGGGCGAGTCCTTACGGATGGGCCCGCTCATGAGTATGGCGCGGACAGATAGACGTTGGCCCGCTGCAGCATCTGCGCCAACCCTTCCGCACGCGGCCCCAGAGGGGCGATGGCCTCCCCGGCGTCGTGCAACAAGTACAGGGCGAACTGGCGCGCAGCCTGCAGCCCCATGATCGACGCGCAGGTCGGCTTCTGCGCCGCCGCGTCCTTACCGGGGGTCTTGCCAAGAGTCGCGGTATCCGCCGTCGCGTCGAGAATGTCGTCGGCCACCTGCAACGCCAGGCCGAAACAGGCGGTGTAGCGATCGAGCGCAGCAAACAGCGCAGCGTGCGCGGCATCCTCCGCGATGGAGTATAACGCGCCCATGCGAACCGACGCGCGCACTAGCGCTCCGGTTTTCATCCCGTGCATCGCCAGGATCCTGTCCAGCCCGGCGTGCTTTCCGACCAACGACAGATCGATGGCCTGCCCGCCTGCGGCACCCTCGGCGGACACCGCCTGCGCCAGTTCGCGCACGAGCGCGATACGGTTGTCGCCCGGCGCATCCAGGCTCGCCAGGGTGAGGAAGGCGTGGGCCTGCAGCGCATCGCCGACCAGGATCGCAGTGGCTTCGCCGAACTTTACGTGCAGGGTCGGAAGCCCGCGGCGAAGCACGTCGTCGTCCATCGCGGGCAGGTCGTCGTGAACCAGGGTACAGGCGTGCATCATTTCGATGGCGGCACCGACGTCGTCGAGCATGTGCGCCGGCGTGCCCGCCAGTGCGCCGGCAGCCAGACAGAGCAAGGCGCGGGTGCGCTTCCCGCCATGCAAGGTGGCGTAGCGCATGGCCGCCATCAGCTCTGTCTCACCGTCGTCTTCGGCGCAGAGCAGACGCGCCAGCGCCTGTTCGACCCGCTTTGCGCCGTCCTGCATCCAGATCTCCGGGAGCAGCCCGCCAGATGCGCCGCGCGCCTGCGCGCCCAATCCGCCGGATGCGGAAACGCCGATTCGGTCGCGTGGAGTGGAACCGGTCTGCATGTTGTTGATGTCCTTGTAGCTGAGACGGCCACGGCGAGCGCAAGCCGTTACGGTGTTGCCGGCGTCACACCGAGCGCGTGCGCTGAGTGCAGCAATGCCGCGCCTCGCCGGCGCCGCTGCCTTGCCACACGGGGCATGCTATGCCAGCTCATGAGAAGCCTATGCGGATTGCCATGGACGGATGTGCGGTCGGGTAATAGCGCCGGCCTTTTTCGACGTCACTCAGCAACTGCGGCCGCACCCCGGCCTTGTGCATGGTCAGCGCCAAGGCGATGCAGAACTGCACCATTTCCAGCCATACCAGGTGGTAGCCGATGCAGACGTGTGGGCCGGTACCGAACTGCAGCATGTCCACGGGCCGGATCGGCTCTGTGCGAAGCAGCCACCGCGCCAGGCGGAACTGATCAGGCGCCTCGTGCAGCAGCGCCGAGGTCGAGAAATGCAGCAGCGGGATGCATAGATGGGTGCCTGCGGGAATGCGCCGTTGGCCGAGTTGCAATTCCTGCAGCGCGCGACGCGGCAGGAGCGTGGTCGCCGGATGCAGGCGCAGTGTCTCGCGGAACAGCGCCTCGGCGACCGGACACTGCGCCAGGTCCGCGTGCCGGGTTGGCACCGCGCCCACGCGTTGCGCCTCCTCAACCAGGGCGTCCCACAGCAGAGGCTGCCGCGCCAGCTCGATTACAATCCAGGCCATCGTCGAGGCAGTGGTGTCGTGACCGGCAAGCAGCAGCAAGCGAATATTCGCGACCAGGACGTCATCGGAGAGCGGACCGTCGCTGCAGTCGAAGGCGCTCACCATGTCGTTGATCAACCCGGTGCGCGCGGCTTGCGCGCGCGCGTCGCGGACGAACTGGCGCAACTGCGCGTCGATCCAGTCGCGGGCGGCGCGGCCGCGCCGCAAAGGCAGTCCGGGCAGGTCGACCGGTGGCGCGACGATCAACTGCAGCAATTGCCGGTACTTGCGATGCCATCCCGGCAGGTCCTGCGCGGGGATTCCCATGAGGCTGAAGATGAGCTTCAGCATCAAGTCGCCGGTTTCGCGCAGGATGGTTACCTCGCCGCGGGCGCGCCATGCCTGCACCCGCGCCCGGATGACGGGCGCGAACAGGTCGCCGATCCCGGCCTGGGTCAGCCCCTTGGGCAAGAACGCTGCCTTGATGGCATCGCGCGCCTGCCGGTGCGCGTCGCCATCCAGGGCAACCAACGTTCCGCCAAGCAATTCGGGCGCGATCTCTTCGATCAGCGCCGAGGACACGTCCTTGTGCTTGAGCAGTGAGAATGCGTCCGGATCCACGCAGGTCATCAGATGTCCGGCAGGGCCGAAATTCAGCCAGAAGTGGCTGCCCAGCATGCGTTCTGCGCGCTGCAGCAGGCGCGGCAGGTCGCAGACAATGGCGGGAAGATGCCCGACCAGGGGGAAAGCGCCAGGCATGACCGGGATGTCGCATCGTAGCCGGTGCCGACGGTTGAGTGGGTTGAGCAGCATGTGCATCAGCAGCGCGCCGCCGCCGCCGATTCGGTGTCGCCGACAGGGCGCGCGGCGCAGCTGTTGCCGCCGTCGGCGTATGTCGGCACATGCGCCAGCATGCCGCCATCGATGCACACGACTTGGCCGGTGATGAACGCAGCATCGTCGGAGAGCAGGAACGCCACGAGTGCGGCAACGTCCTCGGGACGGCCGACGCGCTGCAGGAGCTGGTGCCGACGCAGATGCCGTTGCATGCACTCGTCCAGCTTGGCGAGGAGACGCTCGGTCATGATAAGACCCGGCGCAACCGCGTTGCAGCGGATCTGCGAGTGACCGTACTGGGTGGCGAGCGAGGCCGACAGCATGTTCATCGCCGCCTTCGAGGCGGCGTAGGACGTCTGCGCGGTATCACCGCTGAGCCCCTGGCACGACGACATGTTGACGATCGCGCCACCGCCGCGGGCGATCATCCGTGGGATAGCCTGCCGGCAGCAGAGCAGCGTGCCGCGCAGATTGGTCGCCATGGTCTGGTCCCAGACTGCCAGGTCCAGCTCGAGGATCGCGCGGTCGCGCGGGGTCAGATGCATGGCGCTCGCATTGTTCACCAGCAGGTCGACCCCCCCGAAGTGCCGCTCCGCCGTCTCGAACAGCGCTGCCACCGCCTGCTCATCGGCGATATCCATGGCTATGGGCAGCGCGTGGCCTGCTTCGGCCGCGATCTGGGCGGTGCAGGCGATGGCCGCCGAGCCATCAATGTCGGCCGCCACCACTCTGCCGCCCCCGCGCGCTATGGCGAGAGCGCATGCCTTGCCGATGCCGGCGCCAGCGCCGGTCACCACGGCCACCTTGCCTCCAAACCGTCCCATCGTGTCTCCTGAATTGCATTGGTCTTTCGCGGCATGCCGATCGGCCTGCGCCGGAGAAGGCGCAGGGTCGGCGCTGGCGCGCTCGTCATGGCCAGCGTCGCTTTCGATGACCCGAATGGCGGCGACCGGGCACTGGTTGGACGCAAGCCGCACGGCGGCGTGCAGCGCCTGCGGGACCGTCGCCACGCACACTTCGGCCACCCCGTCCGGTTCGCGCTGGCGAAAGGCGCCCGGCAGCGTCAGCACGCACTGCCCCGTCGTTCCGCACAGATCCTGATCGACCACGACGCGCATCTCAGCCCTCCTGCCCATGCAGCCGCACCGGCAGCGCGCGGAACGTCCTAAGGAACGCGGAGGGCTCCCGGGTCGGCTGCTCGGCCAATGCCAGCGTGGGGAAGCGCGCCTGGATCCGCGGCAGGCTCTCGGCCAACTGGACCCGGGCCAGTTGCGCACCAAGGCAGAAGTGGATCCCATGGCCGAAGGTCAGCATGATCTTCCCGTCGATCGACATGCCAGGACTGGTGCCGTAGAACCGCACGGGATCGAAGCGATCGGGATCGGCGAAGGCGTCCGGGTCGCGATTACCGGCCGCGATCAGCACGCGCACGTCCGCGTTCTTCGGGATCACCACGCCGCCCAGTTCGATGTCGCGCTGGGCGATACGCGGAATGGAGCTGAACATGGCGGGCGCGTCGTAGCGCAGGGCTTCTTCGACGAATGCCTTCACCCCCACGGCATCTCCCTCCAGCCAGTGCCGCTGTTCGGGATTCGCCAGCATAGCCAGGACAGCATGGCCGATGGCCGCGGCAGTGGTGGCGAAGCCGCCCAGCAGCATGCCCCAGAACATGCTGATCAATTCCGCATCCGACAGCATCTCGGCATCGTCGTCGTGTGCGCCGACCAGCATTGACACGATGTCGTGGCTGGAATCGGTGCGCTTGCGCTGGATGAGGTCGCCGAAGTAGGCCTGCACCCTGGCGCTGGCCGCGTCCGCCGCAGCGAGTTGGCGATCGCTGGCGTGCGGGCTCAGGCCTTCCAGAATGGCGCTGATGCCGGTGACGAGGCCGAGAATGTCGTCCCGGGGCATGCCGAACAGCTCGCCGAAAACCAGCATGGGCAAGGCCAGCGCGAATTCCTGATGCAGGTCCACTGCCTCCCCGCGCTCCAGTGCGGGCGCCATGCCGTCCAGGCGCGCTGCGACAATGCGAGCGATGGTCGGCCTCAGCTTGTCGATCTGGCCGATGGTGAAATCGCGCGAGATCAGCCGGCGCAGACGCGTATGCGTTGGAGGTTCCTTCATCGCTAAAGTGGACGCCAGCAAACTTAGCGACAGGCTGGTCGCCGCACGCGGGAAATAGCGCGCCAGTTCGCCTGGTGCCGGCCCCCGAAAAGCATCGCCCGTGGCCTTGAGCGCCCAGTAGATGTCGGCGTGGCGGCTCAACAGAAAGAGGCCCGACGCCGCGCGATGTACCGGATCGTGCTCGCGCAACCACCGCATGAATGGGTACGGGTCCTGAATGCACGCTGGCGACGCCAGTTCGGCGAAGGCGTCCCGGCATGCTGCCGTGGTTTCTTGCACGTCCATCTTGGTCACCTGTTGGTTGGCTGATCTGATCGGCGCGCGGCAGTCGCGCGGGCAATTCGAGGACATCGCGATTCCTCGTGGCGTCCGCGCATCACCAGAGCACCGGGAACTCCACGAACCCGCCAGTGATGATCTCCTTGCGCAACTCCAGTTCTTCGGGCGCCACCGCCAGGCGCAGCGCGGGAAAGCGCTGGAAGATCGAACCGAACACCGCTTTTAGTTCCAGCCTGGCCAGCGCCAAGCCGATGCAGCTGTGCGGCCCGTAGGAGAACGCCAGGTGCGGGTTTTCGTCACGTCCGACATCGAAGATTTCCGGGTCGTCGAAATGGCGCGGATCGAAGGACGTCGCCGGCAAGCCGACCAGCACCTTGCTCTCCGCGGAAACATGCACGCCCGCGATGGTCACGTCGGTCCTCGGATAGCGCATGATGCCGTCCCAGCCCGCGCCCGGCGGGTACATGCGCAGGATTTCCTCCACCGCCTTGTCCACCAGGGATGGATCGCCCACCAGGCGTGCGCGCTGTTGCGGATGGCGGAACATGGCCAGCAGGCCGAATTCGATCTGTGCCACGGTGCTCTCGTGCCCCGCCACCAGCATGCCCGCCGCCAGGCCGATCGCCTCTTCCTCGGTCGCCTTGCCCTGGTCGACCGCCGCGAGCAGATCCGTCAGCACGTTGTCGCCCGGATCCTGGCGCTTGTCCCGCATCTTGCCGCGAATGTAGGTGCGGAGTTCTTCCCAGGCCAAGCGCGACGCGCTTCGCGGGCCGCTTTCATGCTGGTGCGTCATCACCTCGTCGGACAGCCCGGCGAAAAAGGCGTGATCCTCGTAGAGCACGCCCATCAGCGCGCCAATGACCATGGCAGGAAGCGGAAAGGAGAGGTGGCGCCGCAGATCGGCGGGCTGGGGCTGGGCCGCCAGCGTCTCGAACAACTGCGCGACGATCGCCTCCACTTGCTGAGCGAGCTGCTTCACCCTGCCGTTGCTGAAGGACGGCGCCACGATCGTGCGTAACCGCGTATGCTCGCCCCCCTCGTGCGAGACCAGCCATCCTGGCGAACCGAGAATCACCGAATCCGGGGTGAATGCCGCCGGCGGCATTCCCGCGGGCCGGAACGCCGCGTCGGTCAACACCGCCTTGGCCTCGTCATAGCCTGTCACCCACCAGCCTTCGTGCCCGGACGGGAAGCGCACGCGGTGGATCGGACCGTTGGCGCGTAGCGCCAACATCTCGGGGGATGGCTCAATGTGATCGACGCGCCACATCGGCAGCGTCGGCAAGGGTTGTTCGGACATGGTGGCACTTCACTCTATAGCGAGGGCGGAAGGTGACCGGCGGCCGCTGCGGCAGCGAAGACCTAAGACGGCATATAGATGACGTCGTCCGAAGGCAGACCGATTATCAAGAGCGGCTAACGCGTAACTGTCTAGGCACATCGCGCGGCGATATGCAGAACGTTATCCTGCACCTTCGAGGTCAGGATAAGGTCGGTGTGGTGGGCCTTTGAGCCGCCGCCAGCCAAGATTTCCTGCGCAAGGGTCGACAAGAGCGGCGAGCTGTTGGGTAAGGGCGGTTTCGCCGAGGACCCCATGCCCATAGACGCTATCCGACGCGGATTTGACATTTTGTTTTTCTTTCTTCGTTCCATTCGTGCCATCCACGAAATGAAAGTCGGTCGGCGGCTCCCGGCCCGCAACGAAGCGGCTTCAAAACTCGTGCCAATTTGGCCAACCGAAGAAAAAAATCTGTGATGCTTTTAGGGGCTTAGCCTGAGGCCAGAGAAGAGCTAGGCGAAATAGGCCGGTGTCGCGGGCCAACAAAGGCGACGGAACAGTCTCGGACAGAACGCCTCGGCGACCTTTAGGTCGGGCTTGCGACATTCTGGTCCAGTTTCGAACATAAGAGGCGGCGAACAGACACGATTGGGGAATTCGATCCTCACGGGGCCAAGGCGCTTGCCCAAGAGCGCCCGCTCATGGTCGCTGCGACAGGCGCATGTTCGCGATAGCCGTGCCGGCGCACCAATGAACGCTAGCGCCACACGTTACGCAATGACTGGAGTGCCCTCCAGGCTCAGGTAATGCATCGGCTCGGCTTCCGGTTCGTCTTTGCCCAGCCGGGGCTGAAGCGCCGAATATCCGCACGATACAGCATCGTTGTTGCCTGTGTGACGAGGCGGTTATAGCGCGCGCCCGATCTTCTAAGACACGGCCTCCGAGAAGGAGGGGCGGTCCAACAGCCCCTCTATTCCAAATGGCACGCCGCTTGCTGCTCCTGGTTAGAGCACCATCAAATCACGATGAAAGCGACTTGCACCATGCCCGACACGCGAAGCTCCAGACCGTGGCCTGAGGAGACGGTGCCCCTTGCAGCTGAACATCGGGGCATCGTCTCCTCCGGAAGTCCGTTCTGGATGGCCGCTTTGCGCATGGCTGGTCCGATGCCGGCACGCCAACACGGGCAGCGCGCGCAAATGCGGTTTGCCGGTTCTGTTCAGCATGTGAGTGCCGAAAAGCCTTGTCAAAGGGTCGTCACACAAGCCAAAGCCGGCGGGTCACTGCCACATATCGACAACATGCTGAACCAGTCCAGTGACGCGGAATCCAGTGAAGCGGGTCTGTTGCGTGAAGTGACATTTCAGGCCCCCACATGCTTTGCGATATTGGCTCCTTCCGGCCGCTATCCCTTTTCCAAACGCACTATCGCTAGTGACCGATCCCGCTTCCGGCGCCATAGCCGTGGAAAGCAACCGGCTCGACGGTGTCCAGCTCGCTCAGATCGATTGCGTTCGGGTGGCCAAGACCAACCGCCAAGACGTTCCCATACGTCGGGAGGGAAAAAAGGAGGTTGCGAGCCGCGAGGCCCTCATTCCGTGCCGGGATACGAGCCTTTGCCCGGTATTGCGCCAGCCTCTGCCAGAATTCAGCGCAGTCTTCTTAAGGAGCAACTTGATGACAGTTCGAAAGAAAGTTCCCTTCGTCACCTTTCTCACGCGTGTTCACGATAAGTCAGTCCAGGGGCCAAATCCATATCGCTGGCAAGAAAAAACATCTGACGACTACTTTGCCGGCAAGCGGGTCATCCTGTTCTCGCTGCCTGGCGCCTTCACCCCGACCTGCTCGACCTACCAATTGCCCAAGTTCGAAGAGCTCTATGATCAGTTTGCGAAGCAGGGAATTGACGCGATTTACTGCCTCTCTGTCAACGATGCCTTCGTCATGAATGCGTGGGGAAAGTCCTTGGGCCTGAAGCAGGTCCAGCTCATCCCCGATGGCTCAGGCGAGTTCACACGCAAGATGGGCATGCTGGTTGCCAAGGACAATCTCGGATTCGGGATGCGCTCATGGCGCTACGCCGCCCTGATCAACAATGGCGTGGTGGAGCACTGGTTCGAGGAGGAAGGTTTCTCCGACAACTGCGAGGCCGACCCGTATGGCGTTTCATCCCCGCAAAACGTTCTCGAAACGCTGAAAGCCGCCGCATGACCTAGAAAACGTCTCACTGGCGCCATTGCAGGCCCCAAGAGGCTCCTCGACAGGATTATCGCACTCACCATGCAATCTTCAGCAAGCCTGTTTCAGCGCCAGAAGCAATCCATCGTCGCATCGCCTCAACTCATTGAGTCGATTCGCTTGCTGCAACTGGCGCATACCGAACTGCATCAGTTCGTGGAGGGGGAAATCGAGAAGAACCCGCTCTTGGAATCTGCGTCAAACGATGGCGGGCCTTTTGACGATGCTTCGATTTCGGGAGCGGATCAGCCTGTCGGCTTTGGGGCAAACGCCGTTGAAGGTCCGACCGGGGCAGGGTCGCCTGAACGGCTCGGGCAATGGAAATCACTTCGCAACACGACCAACAACCCGCCGGGCAATGGCCCTTCCCTCGACGAGTTTGCCACCCTCGCCGAAACATTGCACGACCATGTCGCTCGTCAGATCGCCCTCACTGCGTTCACACCACAGGAGCGGCTGATCGCTGGCCAGCTTGCCGCCGATCTGGAAGACACTGGCTATCTTCGGGCAAACCTTTTGGAGCTGGCCGAGAGCCTAAATGTCCATGAGGCTGTTGTGGAACGGGTTCTCGGAACCTTGCAGCAATTTGATCCACCGGGAGTTTTTGCGCGAAATCTCAGAGAATGCCTCGAGATTCAGTTGCGCCAGCGAAACCGGCTCGACCCGGCAATGGCAGCTTTGGTTGCCCATCTTGAAATGCTTGCGCGACGCGATTTTGAGGCGCTGAAGCAGCATTGCGGCGTCGATGAAGAAGACCTTCTCGACATGATGCATGAGGTTCGTGCGCTCGATCCAAAGCCTGGGAACAGATTCGAATCCGGTGCGTCTGAATCAATCATACCCGACGTCTGGGTCACGCCCTCGCCGCAAGGCGGGTGGCAGATCGAACTTGATCCCGCCACGCTGCCGAAGCTGCTGATCAACCAAACCTACTATGCCGAAGTCACGCGTCAGACTGCCCAAAATTCGAAAGATCAAGCATTTCTCGACGAATGCTTGGAAAACGCGAACTGGCTAATCCGCAGCCTCGATCAGCGCGCCAAGACGATTGTTAAGGTTGCGGCTGAAATCGTGCGTCAGCAGGATGCCTTTTTGGGACATGGCGTCGCCCACCTGCGGCCTCTCAATCTTAGAACCGTCGCTGACGCGATCGGCGTGCACGAGTCGACGGTAAGCCGGGTAACCTCGAACAAGTACATGCTTACCCCGCGCGGAGTTTTTGAACTGAAGTATTTTTTCACCGTCGCGATCGCGTCCTGCCAAGGCGGCGATGCGCACTCCGCCGAAGCTGTCCGGCATCGGATCAAAGCGATCATTGCCGCAGAATCTCCCGGCGACGTGCTTTCCGACGAGGACATCGCTGTCCGGCTGAAGGAAACCGGCATTGATGTTGCGCGCCGCACCGTCACAAAGTATCGCGAAGCAATGAACATCCCCTCCTCAGTGCAACGCCGCCGGGAAATGCGCTTGTGTTTTTAGATTTGGGTCAAGGCAGCCTACATCACGTTGCATTGCATCAAAGTGGAGACTTCGTTCATGACCCGATCCGCAGCAGGCGTCATGAACGCTGTTCTGCGCGACCCAGAAAAGCCTGTCCCACCGTCTGGTCCCGCATGGGGTGCCATCATTTCGCTTTCCTTGGGCACCTTCGGGCTGGTCACGGCAGAGTTTCTGCCTGTCAGCCTGCTCACGCCCCTCGCGCATGATCTCGGTATCAGCGAGGGAGCGGCTGGACAGGCGATGACGGCGACAGCTATCGTCGGGGCGATCTCGGCGCCGACGGTGGCCATCATCACAAAGCGCCTGGACCGCAGGACCGTCATGTGGACCATGACGCTGCTGCTGATCCTGTCGGACGTTCTGGCGGCCGGCGCGTGGTCGCTGGCGGTTCTCCTGACTGCACGCGTCGTGCTCGGCATAGCGCTCGGAGGCTTCTGGTCGATGTCGGCAGCACTGGCGATGCGGCTCGTTCCAAGCCACCTCCTGCCTCGCGCTATGTCGATCATCCTCACCGGCGTTTCCGTAGCTACCGTCTGCGCAGCTCCAATCGGCGCTTATGTCAGCGATATCTGGGGATGGCGAAGCGCCTTCATGCTCGCCGCAGCCGGCGGTGTCGCTACACTGCTCGTCCAGCTCATAACCATTCCGAGACTGCCTCCGATTGGAGTGACTAGCGTCCGCAGCCTGCTGGATGTGGCAAAGATTCCGATGGTCAAGGTTGCGCTTTTTGTCATCCTGCTGGTCGCTTCCGGCCACTTCGCCGGAATCACCTATATCCGCGCCTTCCTCGAAAAGATTCCCGCGCTTGACGTCGAGACGATCTCGCTTGTGTTGCTTGCTTTTGGCATCGGCGGATTCTTCGGCAATTTGGCCGGCGGGCTTCTGGCCGAGTACAGTCTCAAGGCAGTCGCGGCCCTTGCACCGCTGCTCATAGGGATAGCGGCTGTTTCGCTACTGACGGCGGGAGCATCGGCCTTCGCCTCGGGGATTGCGGTTGGCGCGTGGGGCTTTGCCTTCGGCGCGGTGCCGGTGGGATTACAGACGTGGATGGTGCGGCGGGCCGTTCCCGAGCAGGCCGAAAGCGCCGGTGTGCTGATGGTCGTAGCATTCCAAGTGGCAATCGCAGCCGGCGCGATTTTCGGCGGACTATTGGTGGAGAATGCGGGGATTACCAGCGCCATTGCCTACAGTGCTGTTGCCACGTTCGTGGCTGCCCTCATAGTTTTCCGGCTCGGCCCGAAGCGCGATACCTAGAGCGCCTGACAGAACAGGCCTCAGAGGTGCAGCGCGGCGAGAGATGCAATCGCATGCATGGCGCGGCGCGATCCTCCGCTTGCATGGACCAGCGGAAGCGCCTCGCCGGCTTCATCTCCGGGCCATGGCGACCTTCGCCGCCTGACTAGCGAACCGCCATTTTATTCACGGCGTTCCTTGGTCGGCCGACCGCATCAGCGACTTCGTTCGCATCCCATTTCCAGCTTCGCAAAAAACATCGAGCGGGGGGGGGAATCTGGCCGAGCGAGACAATTACACTGCCTTGGAACAAGTCTTAATAACTCATTACAATTTCGGCTTTACTTCTAGCGTAGTCCTCGTCCTCAGCGAGATCAATTAGGCGATGTAGCTACTGCCTGATACGCCAGGGCAGTTTCGGCAACCGCGTTCTCTTCTTCCAGGAATTGCAGAGGGTGGCCATTGAACCGCCTCCACTCCAGTTGTATCTGTCCACGCTAGGATGGCGGCAGGGGGAAGTTTCATCATGATAATCCGACAACGGCGATGGAAGGTGGAAAGGCTTGTCCGTGATCAGGCAGAGATCAATCTAAATCCGGCCTGGCAACGAGGTCTAGCATGGAAGTCACCTCGTCAAGTTCTCCTCATTGACTCTATCTTGAGGGGAATGGACATCCCGAAGGTGTATCTGCGCGCTCTCCTGACCGGTGGACTCCACGCCTACGATGCAGTCGACGGGCAGCAGCGCCTTCGCGCGATCTGGGAATTTCGTGCTGGCAACCTCGTGCTTGACCATCCTGAAGCGCTACAGCCGATCGATGGTATCGTTGTCGCTGGTCGGCGCTACGCCGAACTAGACGCCCATCTTCGCAGCCGGTTTGACAATTTCGTTGTCAGCATCGCGGACATTGAGTCAGCCAGCCAGGATGAGATTACCAACTTATTTTCCCGACTGCAGATGGGTGTGTCACTGAATCCTGCCGAGTTGCGGAATGCCCTAGGTGGGCCTATGCGACACGTCATTGACGTGATCGCAACCTCCCACGAGTTCTTCCTTGATGGCCGCATCCCCGAGGCTCGCTATAAGCGTCAGGACTACGCGACCCACGCCTTCGCGATGGCAGCATACCGCTTGACTCGGGACATCAAAGCACCAGATCTCAGAGCGATGATCGTCGAATACGGCCCTGATCGCGCGGCTGAGGTGCTCGAGCTATCCGCAGAAATTGGCGACGCGTTGAACGTCCTCGCTCAGGTCAATCAACTCGCCAACTATCGGATCACCCAAAAGTGGATTTTCGTCGACCTGTGTTGGCTTGTCATGCAACGACACGCCGCGGATGCCCAGGTTGACCCGGTGAGGCTTGCCGCCGCCTACGAGGCATTTGAGACCCGCCGCAGGCAATACAATAGCTCTCCCGAGATCCTGATTCGTGGGCGGCGCAGGGATAGAGCCTTGGACCGGCACCTCTACAACTACATCAATTCGTTCCGCCTCCAAGGCGGCACAGCCGCTAACCTAGCAATCCGCGCCGCGGCATTGCGGGCCTTCTGCCCTGACATCGATGGGAGACCCTAATGGCGTTCGACCCCAACCGAATTCCTGACAATCTAAAGGCCGCGTATAGGGACAAGAGATGCGCGGTACTTGTTGGAGCAGGTGCCTCTGTCGGCGCCGGCCTCCCCACTTGGGGCAAGTTCCTTAGTGACATGATTGGTGTGGCCGAGTCCCACCGCGTTATCGGCGACCATAAGGCCGCCGAGTATCGAAAGCTTGTCTCAGACCCAGCCAAGTATCTGATGATCGCGGCAAGCTTGAAAGAGGACATGTCCGCCTATTTTGATGAGTTTATCGATCAAACATTCATGGCGCCGAAGCCGCGGCCCACCGACCTTCATCGCTCACTGACCCAAGCTGACCGACTTCAATTCGTTCTGACGACAAACTACGACATCGTCATCGAACAGGCTTATCGCGCCGCTGGTATGTACGACGTCTCGGTTTGTACATTCACAGACACGGGCGAAGTTCAGCGAAGGCTGTCAAAGCGCGAGTTCTTCATTCTCAAGGCGCATGGAGACGCATCCAGAGTGGGCAACGGCATCATTCTCACCGAGGTCGACTACCGAAATATAATCTATCGGCACCGAGCATACCAAAGTCTCCTGTCAGCTATGTTCACGATGTTCACGATCGTCTTCGTCGGCGCGTCAATGACTGACCCCGAGATCAAGCTCCTCTTGAGTTACATCGCCGATGCTTTTTCCCCAACGTCCGGCCCAAGCCATTTCGCGTTGATGGCGGAGGAAGATATTACTAATGTGGAGAAAGATCGCTGGCTGCGAGATATGAAGGTACAGCTGATCCCCGTTAGTAAGGCCAATGAGTATAAGGAAGTCACAGAGTTCATTCGGGCTATACACGACTCGGCATGATCGTTCCGGAAGAGTCGCTAGTATAAGGGCAATTGGAAGCGCGGAAACTTGTCGACAGTCGGCTTAGTCTGAAGATTGTGCCGTTGCGACCCGTTCCGAGATTTGGTCGACGGGCTATAGCTTCCTGCTCGGGGAGTAGGTATGAGTTGCTATCAACGGGCAATGAGATCTTGGTGTTCGATCCACAGCGGGGCTATGCGGGAGCTTCTCCAGGGCAAAACTTGAAGAGTTTGCTTGGTCGCCTAACCGCGCGCGATCTTCAGATCATCGTTGGCCCGCGCGTGCTTCCCCTTCTTCCATCAAAGCCTAAGGGCGACCGTTCTGCTCTTCTCGCCGCGGCAGAGCGCACTCTGCAAGACCGCGCACAAGAGGCCGTTTCGGATGTCGAAATCAGGAAGACCCTGCTGCGAAATCTGGATCCTGGTAAACTCGAGGAATTGAAGAACCGATTGACTCAAGGAGGGGTCGATCTCGCAGAGGATGGGCCGGACATTAGCGATCTCGCGGCACTCCGGCCTTGGGCCATCGCTAGTGGCTTTTTCGGCTTGCAAGGCGAAGACACAGCCGCTGGAACGACGGCTCTAAATCGCCAAGAGATCCAGCCATCATTCTCTCTCTTTCCCCATCAGCGGTCTGTCGTTCGACGAGCTTATACACGTGTTGGCAGCGGATATGGCCGGACGCTCATTCACATGCCCACCGGCTCCGGCAAGACGCGAACTGCGATGCACCTAGTGTCCCGCGCACTGAATGAATTCGAGCCGGGCATAGTTGTCTGGCTCGCCACTAGCCGCGAACTTTTGGAGCAAGCCGCCGAGACCTTCGAGGCGGCTTGGTCGTCGCTGGGCAATCGTGATCTGGAGGTCCGTCGTTTCTGGGGCGCGCGCACACCAGCGCCAGAAGACATGGTTGATGGCATTCTCATCGCTGGGCTCGCCAAATTACATGCATGGCGCGAGCGCGACGGCTTGGCCTTCCTGAAGCTGGCGGCCAAAGTTCGCTTGGTCATCATGGATGAGGCCCACCAGGCCGTGGCACCGACCTATCGTGGGGTGATCGAAGGTCTATGCGGCGCGGGAGGAGAAGGCGCCTTGCTCGGCTTGACCGCCACGCCAGGTCGGTCCTGGAATGATATGGGCGCCGACAAGGCCCTGTCGGATTTCTTCGGCAGTTCGAAGGTCGTGCTGGAGATAGGCGACGATCCCAATCCCGTCAAATACCTACTCGATAACGGCTACTTGGCGCGACCTACGTTTCAACAGATTGAATACTCGCCCGTCATACGTCCGTCCCCAGCAGAGTTGAATAAGCTGGCGAGGCTTGATGATTATGCCGATGAGACTTTAGACAAGCTCGCCGCCGACACGGCCCGGAACCTTGCGATCCTCGATGCTGCCAAGGGACTGATCGATCGCAGCCATGCGCGGATCATCTTATTCGCGGTCAGCGTCGAGCATGCTCAAGACATGGCGAGCGGTCTGGCTGCGCATGGTGTCATGTCCGCTGTAGTGTCAGGCGATACTCCTAGCACTAAGCGGACTTCGATCCTGAAGACCTTTAAAAGTGCGACTTCCCGGCCGCAGGTACTCTGCAATTTTGGCGTTCTGACCACTGGCTTCGATGCGCCGCGCACGAGCGCAGCCATCATCGCGCGGCCGACGAAATCTCTTGTGCTCTATAGCCAAATGGTCGGCCGGGCCACGCGTGGCCCCCGGGCCGGTGGTAACGACAACTGCGAAATCCTCACAGTCCACGATCCCGCATATCCTGGGTTCGGGGATATTGCCGAGGCATTCTTTAACTGGGAGGACGTCTGGGATGGCGACTGACGAGACTACAATCGAAGATGCGTCCTTCATTCCCGCCGATCTCGCAATCCAAGCAATGCGAGACAGCGGTTACAAGAACACTGCTTATGCCCTGGCGGAACTGATCGACAATTCTGTCCAGGCCGAAGCCCAGAGCATCGAAATCATCTGCATCGAGGAGCAGGTGCAGCTCGCCGACCGCAAGCGAAGACGGCTCACGAAGATCGCAGTGCTTGACGACGGGCTGGGGATGGATGCGGTGGTGCTGCGCAAAGCGCTGCAATTCGGCAATGGGACGCGCCTAAACGATCGCTCCGGAATCGGTCGGTTCGGCATGGGCCTTCCCAATGCGTCCATTTCGCAAGCCGGAAGGCTCGACGTTTGGAGTTGGCAGAACGGGCCCGACAATGCCCTCCACAGCTTCCTCGACGTTCAAGAGATTCGGGACCGGCTGCGCAGGGACGTACCTATTCCGCAGCCATCAGCGGTTCCGATTGAATGGCGCGATCGAGCGCTGAGTTTAGGACACAGCGGCACCTTGGTTGTCTGGACCAAACTTAGTCCGGATCGGCTCACGTGGAAGGGGGCCAAGGCCACACTCAAGAACACCGGCTGGCTGCTCGGGCGCATCCATCGCAGGTTTGTGGCTGATGGGAGTCTCAGTATCCGTTTGGCGGGTGGCGAGGACGGCGGTCTAGAGTCGGACGCAGTCACGATCAACGATCCGATGTACCTGACTGCGGCCCCCACCATGCCGGCGCCGTTCAACAAAGAATCCATGTTCAAGGATGTTTTCAGCGTTCCGGTCACGGTGGAAGTCAATGACAAGACCTATCAGGTTCAGACCCGCTACTCGGTCGCCAAGGATATCACGCTCGATCTCGCCGGCACTGTGAATCGCGGCGACACCGCTTACGGAAAGGACGCGGCCAACAATATTGGCGTCTCTGTCATGCGGGAGGGCCGGGAGCTGATGCTCGACCGATCCTGGACAATTCAGTACGATCCGCGCGATCGTTGGTGGGGGTGCGAGGTAGAGTTCCCCGCCGCACTCGATGAAATCTTCGGCGTCACCAACAATAAGCAGGCCGCGACGGTTTTCAACGAACTGTCCGGTCTAGACTGGAAGGATCTTGCGGAGGCTGGCGAGACCATGCCCGAGGTTGTCGCGCGCTTGAAGGACGAGGGAGACCCGAAAGGCGTGCTTCTCTATCTCAGCGAAACTATCAAGAACAACCTCTCCCAACTTCGAAACACGATTAAGATCCAGGCCAAAGGAACGCGGAAGGGCGCCAAGCGCCATACCGATGGCGACCCGACCGAAGAGGCCAACAAACGCTGGAAGCAGCGGGACGAGACCAACCCCATTCCTGACGGGGATGCTACGCCCTCGACCGACGATCTGAACGAGCTTTCGGACGACTTGACCGAGGACGGACGTAACGCCGAGGATACGTCGGAGATCGTTGCGCGGGTCGTATCCGGCGACCTGAAGGTCGTCTTCATCGACAAAGCCCTTGGGGGATCGTCTGAGCTTTTCACCGTTGTCGCACGCGGGCCGCTCACAGAGGTGGTCTTCAATCGCCGGCATCCGGCTTTCGATATGATCTTCGATACAGTTTCCGCTGATGACGATCTCGACACTCTCTCCAGCACGGAGTTGCAGGATCGCCTGCTGAAGGCCGGCCAAGCGGTCCAACTTCTCTTCGCGGCTTGGGCGCGAATGGAGCGTGAGGATCCGCCAAACCAAGCGCGGTATGAAAGGGTCCGAGAGAGCTGGGGCAAGCTTGCTCGCGATTTCCTTGATCCGGTCGACATTTCGGGCCTCGGCTAATGCGTCGTGACGGCGATCTGCTAGTCGAGCATCTAGCGCGAGCAAAGACGAGCGTCCTGCTCTGCGCACCTTTCATCAAATTAGGCGTCGCCAAGCGCCTGCTCGCCGCTATCAGTCCCCATGTTGCCGTGGAAATCGTCACGCGTTGGCATGCTGAGGAAGTCGCGGCGGGCGTGAGCGACTTAGCGGTGTTTGACCTCGCCGCCGGCCGGCCCGGCGTCACGATGCGGCTTCTCGATAATCTGCACGCCAAACTCTATGCCTCCGATAATCAGCTCCTCGCCGGTTCTGCAAACCTCACCGCGACGGCACTTGGCTGGTGCGACGATCCTAACCTTGAGCTGCTCATGCCCGTCCCGTCAGACGATGGGGCGGTCCTGCGGTGTCGGACCGCATTATCTGCGGCGCGTCTGGCAACCAATAAGGAGCGCACAACTATTCAAGTGGTCGCGGATGGTTTGCGACGACCGCCTCTTCCTGCCGGCAAGCCGGTTGACGACGCGCTGGCTGGACCGTGGCTGCCCAAACTGGCAGCCCCCGAACGATTGTACGCCGCCTACGTGCCCTCGGCTCGGGAGAGGCTGACGTCTTCAGCCATCGAAGCGGCTGATCATGACCTTCGAGCGCTCGCCATTGAGCCCAACTTGAACGAGGCGGTTTTTCGCACGCGGGTTGCTGAGCGCTTTTCCACTATGCCTGCCGTCGGCACCGTTCTGAGAGCGGCTCAGAGCGACCTGTCAGACGCGGCCGCCACTGATCTGATCCAAGCGCTCGTCGGAACGCCCGATATGAGCGCAGCGGCGCGTTGGCAGATCGTGCGTGAATGGCTGACCTACTTTCTCCGCGACAAGTACGAAATCGCGCCAGAGTCCTTTGTCACGCGCCTACGTCCTGGAGCCGGTCGCGAGTAGACTACTCCTAAAACCTTCCAGCCCTGTTTCCCGATCATGCCCGGGTTATTTGTGGCATACCACACAGCCGGCCGAGACTTCGTCGATGCCGTAGTAGTCGTCAACGGTCAGCGTCTTGCCGCCCGCCAGAGGGTTGACGCGCCGCCGCGCTAGGAGGCGCGCGCGACGCTGCTCAAACTCGAGCTCGACCGCTTTGATCCGATCGGGCTGTTCAAGGTCGATAAGGCTCTCGCCCTGACTCCAGGTAAAGGGGGAACCGTGCTCAAGCGCGGTTTTCTCGTATCCTTTGGCATCCTCATAGGCGTCGGGATGCTCCCGTTTAAGCCGGACCCACTCGATCTTCTGCTGAAAGAAGCAAAAGGTGCACCCCGATCGTGTCCGCCACTGATAGTAGTCAGGCTCGCCGACGCCGGCACTCTCCAACAGGTCGATCACACCGGCCCGATCGATACCGGCTTCGCGCAGAGGAAAATGCACGACCATGTTGCCGTTCGTCGCCTGGTAGCCCTCTCGGTTAGGCTCGTCGGCTCGGATCGCGACATAGGAATGGACGACAACGCCGGCTTCGAGATCATCCTTGAGCCAGTGCTCCAAGGGCCGCAGCTTGAGCTGACGGGTACACCAGCGCGTGCGGGGCGACGGAAGGAAATGCTTGTATTCCTTGAGCCAAAAATCGAAATCCCGATCCGGATTAAGCCGGGTGATCGGCCGGCCCAGAAAACCTTCAAGACGGTCCAGAAAGGAGTAGACTTCGGCCAGTTCCTTGCCGGTGTCGGTGAAGAAATACTCCAAATCCAGGTCTGGTCGGGTTTGCCGCATATGGACCGCCAAGGCAGCACTATCCCGTCCGCCCGAAATGCCCAGAATATGACGCTCGCGAATATCGGTCATGCGGCCTCCGTCGCTTCCTCGACCGACAACCGCTCGACGATCCGCGCCAACGCCGCCAACTCGACGGTAGACCGCAAATTGCGTCCGCGCATTCGGCGTAGGAACTCGTCGGCCAGCTTCTCGGCTTGCGCGAGCTCCTTGTCTGTCACTTCAAAAGTATGGAAGACCGGCTGCTCCTTCGGATCGAGGCCGACCATTATTGAAATCGCCTGCGATGTTGGCGCTCGTCCCTTCACTCCAGCAAAGGTCTCCGCTTCACGGAAGCGGCGAGAGAGCTTGGCCAATTCGAACAGAGCCTGTTCATGCTCACGGTCGGACCAGTTGCGCGGTGGCTTATGCACCAGCAGGCTCGCCAGGCCCTCGATATCGCCCTCATTGGCCTCGAAGGCGCCGGCGCGCATGGCAAAGGCGTCGAGACGCAGGTCGGCTGTGACCCCGGCGGCGGTGACCGCCCGAATTCCTAGCCCCTCGAACGTATCTACCTCGACGCCGAGGTGATCGGCGACCGCGCCCTTCAGCGCTGCGAGCATGGCAGGATAGGCGGCCTCGGAAGCCGCCAACGCCTTGGCGACCGCGACGGCGGGATCGACTTCATCCTTCAAAACCTCCGCGAAGTCGGCAAACAACAGGGCTTCCGGATCGTTCGCCTTCAAAATGACGTCGCGCACCCGCGTCACCGCAGGCGGCAAGTTCACGGTGCGCTGCGCCCATATCGGAAGCGCGTGGAAGCGCTGAAAGAGCGCCGACGCAACCGGCAACGCCTCGGCTTCAACCGCCTCGCCGCTCTGGGATAACAAGGTTGCAAGCCCCATAATGAAGGCATCATCCTTCTTGGAGCGCACCACGCGCCGGAACTCGATTGCGTTGGGTTCCTGCAGCATCCTATCGACGAAGACATCGTCAATCACAGCCTGGTACAGCCCGTCAACATAGACGGCGATCGTGGCGCGGTGCGCGATGAGAAAGGCAAGAACCAAGACCGGCATGACCCCGCGTTTAAGGCCATAGGGCCGCCTACTCCATTTGTCGTAGAGTTCGTTGAGCGGCAAACGTCGAGCGGTGGCGAGCACCTTCCAGGCGGGGCGCAAACTCTCGCCGGCGGCTTCGCTGTCGGGGTCCTGGAACCGCCAAGTCTGAGCATCGTCCTGCCGATGAAGCCCGAACGGCTTCAGGATCGTCAGATAGAGACCCCGCTCGGCCGGAAACCCGCTTATGCCCAAACCTGCTTCCCCGGATTTGGAGACCATGGCGTGCGCCAAGGCCCTCAAGCCAGCCATGGCGCTACTCGACGGACGATCCCGATAGAGCAACTCACTTTGAATGATCGGCGCATCATAGAACGCCGTGCTGGCCACGGCCGACGCTACGACGCTGAGCGATCGCCCGTCGAGATTCTTGTCGCGCGCGCCAAGCCTCCACCAAGTCGCGGTGGCGAACGCGTCTAGCAATTCACGCCGGACCGCGTCAGTGATTAGAGATCGACGGGCGGACAGTTCGCGACGGGCGATGCGGTCACCCTCCAATTGAGGGTGAGACGACTCAATACGGTCGACCGCGTAAAGATCCGTCGCGTGCTCGCGAAGCATGAAGATGTTCTTTGCCGTGGCCACGGCGGCAAGAACCCCGGCTTCCTCTAGCGCTTCACCGAGCATTTTCGCCGCGGTATCGGGTTTTGCCTCGAAGGTGTAGGCATCAGGCAATAGCAAGATGAGCACACCGCTGGCGCGCCGCTTGGCCCTGGCGAGACGCGCCGCGATGGCCGCCGCCCAGGGCTTGCAGTCCCTGGGGACGTGCTCACCGAACTGCAGCAGGACATCGAAAGTGCGCAGCGCACCAGTTTCGAAATAATGACGCTTCGCCGCGGTCGGACCGATCCCCAGCCGAACCGGCAAATCCGTCAGGGCGTCTGCTTCGAGCTTCTCACTCGCCAGACGGATTGCATCATCGAGATCAAAGTCGGTGCCGGCAAACAGGGCGTAGCCGCCCAGGCGCGGTTGTCGGATCAAGATCGCGCGGGAGACCAGCTCCGCCAGCGCAGCATCGACCTCGGCGGTCGTCGCCGTAGGCGCGCACAAGCGCAAAAGGTCGTCGGCAACCGCTAGACCGGAGCCGTTTCGAAAGAACTCTATAAGCGCAGCCGCCTTGGCCAGCTTTGCGCAGAGCGCACTGCGAATCGCCGCCCGCTCAACCGCCTCCATCGCCAGCGTCATCCGGGCTCCGTCCGGACCGACCGACAACGCCGACCCAAAATTAGCTACCAGATAGTCCCATAGCTGGTCCGGCCCGAACCAGGCGTCAGCCGCTCGCGCGTCGGTCGCCGCCAAATGCGCCTGAAATCCATGTGGCTCCGCCGACGACAGGAAGCCGAACACGCTGCGCTCGTTTTGGGCGAAGCGCTGGCGAGACACAGGTCCGAGTAGGAGAGCGGTGACCGGATGCAGCGGCCACGCCTGCCGTAAGGCGTCCGCCAGACTGTCTGCATCAACCGGACGGCGCGCTGAGACCGCCTCGGCTGTCTTCCGAGCCAGGACCTCGGCCGCAGCCGGGGTACGATCGCTGGTGACTGCCCGCGCCAGGAGCGCCGCAACCTCGTCGGCTTGGGCCACGAACGGTACGTTCTGGAAACGGCCCTGCACCTTTGCCCATTCGTCGCGCACTGTGCGATTGAGCTTCCCCGCGTATTGTTCGAAGGACTGGTGCAGCACACCAACGACCACCAGCCTGCCCTCGGAGCGGCTGGCGCGTTCGGCGAGATCCTGAAGTAGATGCACGTCGCCACCTTCGCCGATCGCGTGCTCAAAGAACTTCCCGAGTTCATCAACAATGAGCAGGAGGCCGCCGCGCATCTTCGCCTCGGCTTCAAGGTGTGCAATCAAGATCCGATCATCCGCCTCGACCGCCATCCGTGTGGTCTTCGTCCACTTGAACGCGTCCGTGGCCGCGGCGACTAGGTCGCCCGCAAGGCTAGCCCGGCGCCCCGTCAAGGCCAGGACGGCCCAATGCTTATCATCGCCAGGGAACGCACGGCCGAATTGCGCCACGAGCTCTTCGCCCGCGATCTCGCGCGCAATCTTGCGTTGTTCCGGCGCGCCTGCGACTAGGTTGGCCACGAGAAGCGCGGCGCACGACTTGCCGCCCCCATAGGGGCCGGTCCAGGTGAACGCCCGCTGACCGCCATCTGCGATGCCGGCGACCATGGCTTCGAGGGACTTTCGCACGCTCGGCTGGAGAACATACCCGGTCAACGGCGGAGTCCCCGTCAAGTCGGAATCGAGCCGTGCCGAAAGCGCAAAACGGCGCTCGACGCGAACCATCTTCGCGAGGGTCGTCATGCGGCCCTCCGGTAGGGATAGCTGGAAGTAACAAGTGCCTTGTCGTCGATGGTCGCAAGCTTGCGGGTCATTGATACCTGTCGTAGACCGGCGGTGTCGGTCCAAATGATCGCGCCGCCCGTAACCTCTCCAATCTTCGCCAGACGCGCCATTACGCTATCCTCATCAAGCTTGAACACCCGGCCAGGTGATCCTGCGCCATAGCTCGCCTGCTCGGCCGACAAAGTGGGCGCATTGGGATGCCACCGCGCCCAGAACCGCTTTAAGACCAACGCGAAGACGCCATCCTGAAGGTTCGGCTTGGGGCCACGCACGAACTCGAACTGCCCTGACAGCCGAGATTCGCGAATCAAGGCCAGTTCGGCCAGCAGCGGCTCCGCAGCATCCTCCCCCACGTCGCCAGAGCGCGGAGAATAGCTACGTAAGAAAACTTCGACGTCGCGCTTCACTGTCTCCGCCGTCGCGCGCGCACCGCGTATCTTCGCCAGATCGTGGATCGCCTCGACCAACCCCTCGCGATCGAACACTGCCTGATTCAACATATTGAAGGCAAAGAAAAACGTCGTCGACTGTTCCGGAGCCCCGGCGAGGGCAGCATGAACCAGCCAAAGCGTGCTCGGGTCCTCCAGAAAGGGATCGAGGCCCGCTGGGTTGTCGAGCAGTAACCACGCCAAGGGGGTCGGTACCAGCGAGTTGCCCGCTTCCGCCAGCATCCCCGTCGCTAACGCCCAATGACGCATAGCGAGCGCCATATTCTTGCCAACACCAAACTGCGCGATCGCCGATTGTTCTTGAAACGTTCTGCGATCCGCCCCATGATAGGCGACTGCATCGAAGGCCTTCTTCAGCCAAAGCAGGCGAAGCGGGAAAGTCTCGTGACCTGCAAATTGCAGGCGCAGATCAGAATCGGTGAGGACGTCCTTCATGCGAGGACCTTACTGGACGATCGGTCCAGTGCGCAAGGGTCATCCCATAGACGGCGTCAGCGATCGCGGTTGCGGCGTAATCGATTTGTGAGATGTCGTTATATCGCCCACAATAGATTCGAATAGTTTCGCGCCTTTCGGCATCCGAAAAACCCATTGCGCCAAGTACATGAGACGATTGGATTTGCCCGCTAGTGCATGCTGACCCTTCTGAAAAACATACAGTATCTGCCAGCTTATCAATTAGAGACGGCGCGTCTACACCAGAGAGGCCCAAACTTAGACTTCCTGGCAACTGATGTTCGCTCGCTACATTTCTTCGCAGGCGGACCTGACGAGCCTCTAGGCCGGCAACGAGGCGATCCGCCAAGGCGCGGGCATGGGCACCATCACGCTCCAACCTGTCCGCCGCGACTCTCGCCGCCGCGCCAAAGCCTACGATTAGCGGTGTCGGCAACGTTCCTGGGCGAAGTCCGCCCTCCTGTGTGCCGCCATGAAACAGCGGTTGAGGGCGATATTGCGCGGCTGCACTGATAAAAAAGGCACCGACCCCCATCGGGCCATACATCTTGTGCGACGAGATGCTGGCGTAGTCATAGTCGGCCACGTCCGCCACGAGCTTGCCGGCAAGCTGGGCTGCATCGACATGGATCATCGCTCCGACTGCCCGGACCATCGGGAGCATCGCGCCGATCGGCTGGAGCGTCCCGATCTCGTTGTTAGCCGCCATCACCGACACCAGAAGTGTCTGGTCCGACAACATGCGCTCGAATGCGATGACATCGAGCCGACCATCTTTTCCTACCGGACAGATCTGAACACTAAACCCGCGTTCCTCGAGACTTCTAGCCGCGCTCAGAACACTCTTGTGCTCAATCGCTGAGACTATGATTTCACGACGCATGTCGCCGGCGCGACCGGCCGCTTCGGCGACGCCGAGGATCGCCATATTGTTGGACTCCGTCGCGCCCGAAGTGAACACGATCTCTTGCGGGGCAGCGCCAACGAGGGTAGCCACCTCGACGCGGGCCTGATCTACAGCCGCAGCCGCTTCAGTCCCACGACGATGAGGAGAATGGGCATTGGCCGCACGATGATGCCACCACGGCGCCATCGCGGCCTCCGCTTCTGGAGCTAGCGGCGACGTTGCGTGACCATCTAAGTAAACAGGAAGAGTCATGGTGTTTTCGGTCATCTGACTTTCTCGATTCTCCTCGCACCTTAGCCTGCGAACCGTCCGGCGTCGAAGCCTTGCCAGTCGTTGGCACAGCCACGCTGACGCGTGGGTGGTCTCGATATCTGTCAATGGGATCGCGTTGGCATTGGCCGAGGATAGATAGGCTGGCTGCTCGCGAAGCAAGTTTTGCTCGCCACCTTACACCATTCTCGAAACTCACCTGGAAAGCGTGGGCAGATGAAGCGCATGAGGGTGTCCTAAGCCAAGGCGTGTTTTCAGCCGACCATAACGTGACCGAGGGAGTAAGGACGGGTTCCTAGAGGCCCCGGGTCTCGGTGTATAATTTACTGTATGCCTATTTTCATTGCGGGCCGCCATTCCAATCGGAATAATCATTATCGTTTATTGCCTTGCAGTTCTGACCAAAATTGCTATTGACCCGAGGTAGCACCCCTCTTCCAACACATCGTCCATTCTGCACTGTTGAGATACTCACTCAAAATGTCGTATATTGATTGTGAAAATTTTTCAATCGAGTTAGTGTAGGAGACCTTTGCGCCGTGTTCCCTCAGATAGTCGAGGTAGCGCAATCCGGCCGGACAGTCGCTCGCCGGCTGCGGCTCGGCTATCTGCTCGGCCAACACCTCCCGTGCCGATGGGCGGCGCCTTTGAAGCGTCCAAATGCGTCGTCTGGCGACAAGTATTTTCCAGGCACCGCCTATACTAGCGCGATGACACGCAAGCCGGCGACCACATACGGCATTGCTCCCTTGATGGCAGAGTTGCGCCATGGGGCGTCCCATACGCCTCCGCAGGCAAAGGCTGGCGGCACCGGGCCCGCTCCGAATAGAGCCCGGCTAGGCAGGCGAGGAGCAACGGTCCGGGAGAACAGCAGTTGCTCGGCGCTCGATTGGTGCGGGTCGGGTCCTGCACCGCCGTGATGACGGCCCGCCGAAGCGAGCATCATAGCGCACAGCATTCAAGTCAGTCGAAGGCGTCCGTCGAGATTGACATCAGACATGTGGCGCCACGCGAGCGCTAGCGCTGTACGACTGACGAAAGCGGCTCTCAATCCGAGGCGATGCCGTCCTTGATCCGTATGAGGCGGCTTTCGCCTTCCTCCGGGCCGAAGCAGCTTTCGACATCATTGCATTCCAGGCAATTGGGGGCGCTGCACAGCGAAAAACCTTCGGCCTCGCAGAGCTTGCGGTAAAAGTATTTTTTCCATTTCATGTTTTGGGTGTTGCCGGCCGCCAGCGTCGGAAAATGCGAGGCGAGCAGGCGGCCGAGGTCGCTTCGACTAAAAAGGCCAAGGTCCTGCCAGAGGTGGTCATTGCGCATGGCACGCCGGGCGATGATCTTGGCGAAGCGGGCGCTTGCCTTATGGTCGGGCCGGGCATGCGCCAGCAGCAGTCCGCGCAGAAGTTCTTCTTCCAGATCCGGCTCGGGCTCGCTCCCCTCTTGCAAGGCAAACGCGTTGATAGGAAAAGCAGGAAAACAGCGGACCAGGACATCGCGCAACTCGGCGCGCGAAAGTCCGGTTGCCTTTGTCGCCGTCGCCTCGCCGGCCTCGATCTCCTCGAGCGCACGTGAAAGCACACAGGCAAGCACATGCTGGTCGAACCTCCTCTCCAGCTGCGGCCATTGGCCGGTGGTGAGCCGGGCATAATGTTGGGCAAATATGGTGCGTTCTCCTGCTATGGTCCTATCAAATCATGCACAGACCCGGCCTGCCGCAACATGGGTCGGGGAGTTCTTCGGTGTGGCACTCCGGTCGCCTCGCGTCGAGTAGTTCGGCAATTCTCGTCTGGTCCATCGGCTCTGACGCAAATTCTGTGATTCGAAGAGGTTTGCGAACCCCTGCCCTGCCGTTTGCGCCTCACGGGGAACACTGGCGCCGGAATTGCCCCGCAGAGTTGGACGTGAACCGTGCGGGACAGAGGTCGCGTGCTGAGTGCGGCCACATGGTTCAAGCCGCCAGACTCACGGTTGAATGCTGTCTCATCCAGAGCGTCAGCGAGTGAGTTCCAGCGCACGTTCAGGACAGGATCGCACGCCTCGTGATGCAGGCAGTTCCTCCCCTTCCGCAAATTCAATGTCACCAGGGAGGATGTAACCGTCATTATCGAGTTTGAAGATGTCCGGCGCTTGCGCCGCGCATCGCGCGTGGCCCTGGCATTTGGCCCTTTGGACGATGATGCGCATGGCGCTGCCTCCATTGTCTGTGCCCGGCTCGGGGCGGGCCTAAGACCAGTCCAGGATCAAATTTTCGATCCCGAACACATGGCCGCCAGAAGTTATCGGCGCCGTACCCTGCTTGATCCTGAAAGCCGGGATGCGCGCCAGCCACTCCTCCAGGCCAATGACAATCTCCCGCCGGGCAAGGTGTGAGCCAAGGCAACGGTGGGGACCATAGCCAAACGCTGCGTGGCGGTTGTCCTCCCGCTCCAAATCAATCGTGTTGGGGCATTCGAATTCCGCCGGGTCACGATTGGCAATCATCGTGGCGCAGGAAACATAGTCCCCCTTCCGGATCGGCGCGCCTTCGAAGTCGATATCTTTCGTGGCCACGCGGATCAACTGAATGGGCGGATAGGCCCGCAGCAATTCTTCGGTTGCGAGCGGGATGCGGTCCGGTTCGCTCCGCAGCAATTGCTGATCTTTGAGGTTGCGTGCGAGGTACGCCAAGTCAAAGCCTATAGCTGCTGCGACCGTGTCGAGCCCAGCGACGAAGACAAGCACGCCGATGCCGCGGACTTGGGTGTCAGTCAGCCGGCGGCCCTCGACCTGTGCCTGCACTATAAAGGTCATGAAATCGTCAGCCGCCTCATCGCGGCGCATGGCTGCAAGTTCGTCGATGAATGCCACGATCGTCCGGGCAGCCACAGGTCGTTCCTTATCGTCGCCGTGGAGCAGATCTTTCCCCCAGCCGACGAATGTATCGAGGCGGTCATCAGGCAACCCCAGAAAGCGCAGAAAGGTGCTCACCGCGAAAGGAAAGGCAAAATCCTTCATCACCTCGCAGCTTGTTCCCGACGCGGCGATCCTTTCGATCAGCTCGACCGCCCGTTCGCGGACAGCCGCTTCCAAAGCCAACACCCGCTTTGGCGAAAGCAGCGGATTAAGCAGTGAGCGAAAGACGCCATGGGCCGGTGGATCGAGCTCAAGCGGGATCGTCGGCCAGTTCTCACCCAGTATGGAGGAGAAGATGCTGCGATGGCTGGAAAAAGTCTCTGCGTCCTGCAGCACCTTCCGCTGGTCCGCGGCACGGGTGATGACCCAGGTACCCCGGCCATCTTGCGTGTTGTAGCGGGAGTAAAAGATCGGAGGCCCGTCATGTACGCAAGCGACAGCTGCGTGTGGATCCCCGTTGGGTGTTGGTGGCATCCCTGGCGATGTAAACAGGCTGAAGTCCCTCACCATTTCGGGCGGGACATGATCTGGAACGGGGTTGGTCGCCATTTTGTTTTTTCTACATTGGCGTTCATGGCTCGATTGAGATTGCACCGCTGTTCATAAAGTCGATTTCCAGCATGGGCACGTCTCTCGTCGGGCGCCTTCTAGATTCTGTCGCCTGATACAGCCCACCTGCACCAGCGCGGATGAGATGGGTTGCGAAGTCGATCAGAGGGGCATCTCCGCCGCGCTCCGGTCATGAAGCAAAGCGGCCGCTTCCCCGTTAGGGTTGAGAGACTGGTCAATCACCTCTGCCCTGCTGATCAAATTGTCGAAGCAAGTCGCGTGCCGGATAGGGGTAGCCATGGCGCTGCACCAAGCAATGCCAGCCTGCGCTGGGCCCGCCGCTGATGATCACCTGTCCATCATTCTTATGACAACGTCCGACAACCGACATCCGTGGTCGGTTTTGTCGAGCCCGCGACATCGGGCTGTTCGGCTTGGCTGTTGCTGCAAAGCCTGCCGGTCGACGAGCGAGTAGATCGATCGCACGGCCCGGATTGAGCAACGACGCGATCCAGCGCAAGGATCGGGTGCGGTCCGAGAAGACCCGACGGCGCTTGCGCGAGATGGTCGGAAATATCAACAAGGTCAAGCCGCGCTTCGGTTCGGCGCTGATGGCGTATGCGTTTTTTCGCTCGCAGGCGCTGCAAGGCTTTTCGGTCAGACGGCGATGCACTCGACGCACCGGTCCGGCCGGCGACCAGCTTGACTGTATAGATGCGGTCCATTCCGGCGTGCATCACCTGACCATGCGCATGCGCTACGACGGCATCCTTTCCGCTCATGGACCTAGATTTGCTCGCGAGCCGCTGTCGGAACGTGGTGCTGAGTCCTATCGCGGCCAATTCAATCCGAGGACCTGTCGGCAGTCAACACACCCCTGGAGGTCGGACCGGGAACGCGTGGCAGACTCTCGGCCAGAAACCGCCAGTCGCTGCCCTCGCGTTCGCCTTCCTTGCGCGTGCCGAAGAACTGGATGATCATCTTGCCGTCCGCGCCATAGGCTTCAATGGACGTAACGTGACCATCCCTCGTCGGCTTGCGCACGGCCCAGACCTCGCGGATGCGATGGGTCCTAAGATGCAGATGGAAGGTCTCTTCGAGCACATTGATCCGCGGCCCGATCTGCTTGACCGACCTGATCGGGCCGGAATGGATTTGAATGCAACCACGATTGCCGACAAAGCACATGATCGGCATCTCGTCTTCGGCCGCCTGTTGGAACAGGGCGCCAATGGCATCATTGTCGAGTAGCCAGGCGTCATCCTCGTCGGCCATACGCATCGCCTGGCAGCGGCTGAGCTTCAGTGTCTTCAACATATGGTAGAACTGATGCACGTCGCTTAGCCGGCCCCAGTGCTCGCGTAGGTCGTCGACCGTGGTGGCGTGGTCTGGACTCACTGCGTTATCGCGCGCCCCGCTCGCCTCGAGCGATATGATCGGCTCCTGGTCGGGGGATACAAGCTCTGCCGTCAGATCCTGATAGGCCTGCAGGTTCGAGGCGGGCGTGAGATGAGCTTTGTGCATCGCCTCGCCGGTGGCATCAAAGAATTGCAGGCTGCGGCGGATCTCGGCCCCCTCGCGCTTCTCGACGGCGAAGCCATACGCCCACGCTTTCGGGAAGATGCGCAGGTCGATCTCGTCGCCGAGCAGTATGGCATGCTGGTTGCCGGTGACCACTTTGCCGTAGACGCCAATCTTTTGGTGCACGGCACTTTCGTTGCTGGTGACCGCCATCACCTCGCCGACCGCTTCGAGGCCGGTCAGCAGATCATCGACGCGCGGCTCGATGCGCACCGCGCCGTGACCACAATGCGCCGCGACCAACTCGGCTTCCGAAATGCCCAATCGAGCGGCGAGATCATGCTCCCGGATCTTCGGATTGTCTTTGCACGCCCGCCGGATTTCGTCGGGCGACGGTTTCTCGCGTTGGTCCATGCTTACCCCTGTTTCTACGACGTGTGAGGATCATCTGCCCTGCCCGGGAATCTTCAGCCGATAAGGCGCGCCGAAATGCTCGATCCTGATCTGCTGCTGGCCCATGAACAAGGTGTCGCTGGACAGCGTGCGCACGGCGTCGCACCAATGCGAAAACCGGCGAGCAGCCACATGCCGATGGCATCCCATCGAGCCGGTCGGCGGCTACTGGGCGGTGGTGAGCCAGTATGGATGTTGTCGCAATCGGCCAAGCGGGCATTCGGATGCCACGAGCGGCGCTGCTTTGCCAACAACGCGTATCTGACCACGGTCCTGACATGTTACTCCCTTGCTTCGCCCCATCCATCGCGATGGCACCCACGGCATGGTTGTGGATCGGCATGCTCTTGCCGTCTCGCCAAACGGAGCTTCAAAAACCGTGCCAATTGCGCCGAGGCAAGCTCAGAAGAAGTTCTGTCCTTGGTGATGTGAGTTCACCCAAGAACTCAGGCCAACATCCCTCGTGCCGGACCCGACAAACCCGACAGCACGTGTCGATTGGCCGACACCTTATCAGCAATCAAGAGGCACCAGTGCGAGAGATGCCGCGCTGTGTTGAAACGTTTTTTGGCTTTGGCACGGTGCATGCAACGTGATGGGCAAGCAGGTCGCGGACTGAGGAGAATGGAGCCATGATTACGCTCACCGACAACGCTGTTGCCGCCTTCAAGACTGCTCTTTGCCGTGCCAGCGAGCCGGCGGAAGGCTTTCGCATTATGGTCGAGGCCGGCGGCTGCGCAGGCTTCAAATACTTAATGGGCCTGGAGAGCGTGTCGCGCGAGGGCGACGCGATCACTGACACAGATGGGGTCAAGCTGTTCGTGGACGCGGGCTCCCAACCCCATGTAGCCGGCATGACCGTCGACTTCCTCACCGGGCTCCAATCTTCCGGTTTTGTCTTCGATAACCCCAATGCGCGCGAAAAGTGCGGCTGCGGCAAGTCCTTCAGTTAAACGCCCGAAGCGTCTGTGCGGCCGACAGAGTGATTTTGCGGCAGAGGAGACTTATATGGCCGGCACAACAGATGTCCCCGTCCTAAAAAACAAGACAAGGTCAAAGCCGATCTCGGGACCGCCATTCGCTCCCAGTAGGATTCAAAGAACGTCGCCTCCCGAAGCAGCTCGGTTCCTGGTGGCACCCGAGCTGCTTGCGGACAAATCGCGCCGCTGCGCCAAATTCGGCTCATCGGTAGCGTTATCGCGTTCGGGCGTCCTTACCTGCGGGCTGACCTACGGCCACTGCGAACATGTCCATATCGACGGAGATCCGGTTTACGTCAAACACTCCGGGCGCCTGCGCGCGCTGCCAGTTCAAATGATCATCAACGGCATGCGCCAGAGGCTCAACGAGTCGGTCTAGCGCTCGCGTCATTCTGTTTAACTGAGGATCGCACCTATGAAGCCTGTCTACCTCGACAACAACGCAACCACACGGGTCGATCCTGAGGTCGTGCAAGCGATGTTGCCGTTCTTTAGGGATCAATTCGGCAACCCTTCGTCGGCACACGCACTTGGCGCCTCAGTCAGTGCGGCGGTGAGAAAGGCGCGGAGGCAGTTGCAAGCTCTGATCGGCGCGGAGTTCGAGGATGAGATCACTTTCACCTCGGGTGGGACAGAAAGCGACAATGCAGCGCTTCTTTCAGCGCTCGAGGCGGCGCCCAACCGAACCGAGATCGTGACGTCCGCGGTCGAGCATCCCGCCGTGCTGACGCTCTGCGCGCATCTTGAGAAGACCCGCCGCCTCAAGGTGCACAGGATCCCGGTGGATTGCCGTGGTCGGCTCGATCTCGACGCCTATATGGCCGCCCTCACCCCACAGGTTGCAATCGTGTCAATAATGTGGGCGAACAACGAGACTGGTGTGATCTTCCCCGTGGCAAGGCTTTCCGAGTTGGCCAAGGAAGTGGGCGCCCTATTCCATACCGATGCTGTGCAGGCGGTCGGCAAGCTTCCGATGGACCTGAAGTCGACCGCAATCGACATGCTGTCGCTCTCCGGCCACAAGCTGCACGGGCCGAAAGGGATCGGTGCGCTTTTCGTAAAACGTGGCGTCGATTTCCATTCGCTGATCAAGGGGGGTCACCAAGAGCACAACCGGCGTGCTGGAACCGAGAATACGCCCGGCATAGCCGGGCTCGGCACGGCGGCCGAACTCGCCTTGAAATTCATGGACGACGAGACCACACGGGTAAAGTCGCTCCGCGATCGCCTGGAGGGCGGGATCCTCCAGCGCATCCCAAGCACCTGTGTCACTGGTGATCCCTTGCAACGGTTGCCCAACACCGCAAACATCTCCTTCGAACATGTCGAAAGTGATGGAATTCCACTTCTCCTCAGCCGCATTGGCATCGCGTGTTCCTCTGGCTCGGCCTGCACCTCCGGCTCTCTGGAACCAAGCCATGTCCTAAGCGCGATGAAAACGCCACACGCGGCAGTCCGCTTCTCCTTGGCGCGGGACAACAGCGAAGAGGACATCGACCGGGTGCTCGAGGTCATGCCGGGAATCGTGGGGAAGCTGCGCAGCTTTTCCGGTTCTGGGCCGGGTAGTCCGGTCTATGCGTGAGCCGCAGAAGAACAGGCTGCCTGTCATGACCGGTCATGTCTCCCTCAACGATACGACCTTGCGCGATGGCGAGCAGGCGCCGGGCGTCGCCTTCACCACGACGGAAAAGCTGGAGATCGCTGAGTCTCTTGCGGCGGCTGGCGTGACAGAGATCGAGATCGGCACGCCGGTCATGGGCGTCGACGAGATGGAAACAATTCGCGCCGTGGTAGCGCGGCGTCTTCCGGTTCGGCTCATGGCCTGGTGCCGGATGACGTCGTTGGATCTCGATGCAGCGATCGAGAGCGGCGTCCAAGCGGTCAATTTGTCGCTGCCTGCGTCGGACATCCAACTTGCCGCCAAGCTCGGCCTCGACAAGGCGGGAGCGCTCCAGGTCATCGATCATATGGTCAGGCGCGCCGCCGATGCCGGCTTCTTCGTCGCGGTGGGCTGCGAGGATGCCTCGCGGGCCAATCGGGATCATCTCGCCCGCGTCATCGAGACGGCCGCACGCGCCGGCGCAAGCCGCGTGAGGCTGGCCGACACAGTCGGTGTTCTCGACCCGTTTTCGACCTTCGAACTTGTCGCCCAGCTCGTGGTGCAGTCTCCAATCGACCTTGAATTTCATGCGCACAACGATCTCGGACTTGCTGGCGCCAACACGCTGGCGGCGATCCGCGCAGGCGCGCGCCATGCCTCCGTCACCGTCCTGGGGCTCGGCGAGCGTGCGGGCAATGCCGCGCTGGAGGAGGTGGCCGCCGCAATGGCAGTCTTCGACGGCGCAGACACCGGCATTGAGCTGACCGCATTGCCCGGCCTCGCCGCCCAGGTGGCTTGGGCCGCCCGCCGGCAGACCGCAGCCACTAAGCCGGTCGTCGGCGCCGATGTTTTCACCCACGAATCCGGCATTCACGTCGCAGGGCTGCTGAAGGACTCGCGTACTTATCAGGGGCTCGATCCGACTCTCGTGGGCCGCTGCCGGCGGATCGTCATCGGCAAGCATTCCGGCGCCACTGCGATTGCCCATGTGCTGAGCGAAAGCGGTCGCGATCTCGACCCGGATCTGGCAGCCGCGATGGTGGCCCGCGTCCGACGCGAGGCGGCCGAGACCAAATCGACCGTCACTGCAACTCGACTGGTCGAGCTCTACGATGGAATGTGCAGCGAGCCATCCCTCATCGAGCTGTGCGGGTCCAAGTCAGCCGTGCGCGAGCGCACAGAGGCCACAGTTTTGCGACCAGGAAGAATGCAATGAATTGTTCCGCTGACAGCCGCCCCATGGATGTCACCGACATCCTCGCACGACTGAAGCGCTTGTCGGCTGCAGAGGAATTCTTCTCAGTCCTAGGCGTCGCCTATGACCCGAAGGTACTGAATGTCTCGCGGCTCCATATCATGAAGCGTGTGGGCCAATACCTCGCCGAAGAAGATTTCTCCGGTCTGCCCGACCAGGTGATTGCCGCGAGGGTGCGCGCGACGCTCGAACGAGCTTACGAGGACTTTGCGATTTCCTCGCCGCTCACACATCGGATTTTCAAGGTGCTCAAGGACCACGATCCGAACAAACCTGCCGCGCCGGGTCACACCTTTGTTCCGTTCGACTCGGTACTGAAGCGGTTCGGACGGGAATGATCGGCGACAAGGGTGCGACGCGACAATGTCGAGCAGCCGCCAAATGCGGTCATCACCACAGCGCCGTCAGAAGCAACCAGCCGAAGTTGTAGGAAAGGGGAGCGCAAGAGACTTGGCACGAATAATGCGGACAAAGGAGAAACCGCAATGCCGGACCCGGACAGGAGCCTAGAGAAACCGCCAATGCACATCGTAATCTGCATCAAGCAGGTGCCGGACTCGGCACAGATAAGGGTCCATCCGGTCACGAACACGATCATGCGCCAGGGTGTTCCGACCATCATCAACCCTTACGACCTGTTCGCCCTCGAAGAAGCGCTCAGACTGCGCGACGCACATGGCGGCGAAGTCACTGTGCTCACCATGGGTCCGCCCATGGCAGAGGACGCGCTGCGCAAGGCGCTCGGTTACGGCGCCGACCGAGCGGTGCTCTTGACCGACCGCTATTTTGCCGGCTCCGACACGCTGGCAACCTCGTTCGCCCTTTCCCAGGCAATCGCGAAGATTGGCGAGACGTTCGGCACGCCAGACCTCGTCTTCACCGGCAAGCAGACGATCGATGGCGACACCGCCCAGGTCGGGCCCGGCATCGCCAAGCGCCTCGGACTCCTGCAACTGACCTATGTCGCGAAGATCCCTTCTGTCGACCTTGCTGCACGCGAGATCAAGGTCGAGCGCCGTTCCGAAGGCGGCACACAGATGCTGAAGAGCAGGCTCCCTTGCCTCATCACCATGCTGGAAGGCACAAACGAGATCCGCCGGGGCTCGATCCAGGACGCCTTGTGCGCCGCGCGCAGCCAGGTCTTGAAATGGAGCGCGGCCGACGCCGGCATTGAGGATCTCACCAAATGCGGCCTGCGCGGTTCACCGACGGTCGTCAAACGTGTTTTCGCCCCTCCTGCTCGAGCTGAAAAGGCGGCACAAATCGACACCGCCGAGAAGGCCTTGCGCGATGTCGCTGACGAACTCATCACCGCAATCTTCACCCGCCAGCCGGCGCTGGAACATGAGCTCGCCTTTAACGGCGGCGCGTGACGGCAAGGAGCAAAACGATGTCGACCGCGAACGGAGAAACCCCTCGCCCTGCCGCCGGCCGCGCCGGCATAAAGAAGGAATTGCCCGCCCATTTCAAGGACTATCGGCACGTTTGGGTTTTCATCGAGCTCGAACGTGGCGAGGTCCATCCGGTATCATTCGAACTGCTCGGCGAAGGCCGCAACTTAGCAGACAAGCTTCAGGTCCAGCTTGCAGGCGTCGTGCTTGGACCGCCGGGAGAGGCCGTCGGGAACGCCGTTGCCGAAGCATTCGCGTATGGCGCTGACCTTGTGTACATCGCCGAGGCGCCCCTGCTCGCCGACTATCGGAATGAACCTTTCACCAAGGCGCTGACGGATCTGGTCGATACCCACAAACCCGAAATCCTTCTTCTCGGTGCCACCACACTGGGCAGGGATCTTGCCGGCTCCGTGGCGACGACCTTGCAGACGGGGCTCACGGCCGACTGCACCGAACTCGATGTGGATACCGACAGTTCGCTCGCCGCCACGCGTCCGACTTTCGGCGGTTCCTTGTTGTGCACGATCTATACGCTCAATTTCCGCCCGCAGATGGCGACCGTGCGGCCGAGGGTCATGCCCATGCCGCAGCGGACGGATAAACCGGTCGGGCGTGTCATCCGGCACAAGCTTTCGCTTGCCGAGGACGAGATCGCTACCAAAGTCCTCGGCTTCCTGCCGGACAATCAGTCGGCGAAGGCAAACCTTGCCTATGCCGACGTCGTGGTTGCGGGAGGCCTTGGTCTTGGCGCGGCGGAGAACCTGCAGCTTGTGAAGAACCTCGCACGAGCAATCGGCGCCGAGCACGGCTGTTCGCGTCCGTTGGTCCAGAAGAGCTGGATGCCAGCTGATCGGCAGATCGGCCAAACTGGCAAGACGATCCGGCCGAAGCTTTACATAGCGGCCGGGATTTCCGGCGCCGTCCAGCATCGGGTTGGCGTGGAGGGGGCGGATCTCATCGTGGCCATCAACACCGACCCGAACGCGCCGATTTTCGATTTCGCTCACCTCGGAATCGTCACCGACGCGATCCGCTTCCTGCCCGCACTGACGGAAGCCTTCACCCGGCGGCTGTCGCCCCACAGTCGCGATAAGCTTTCGAGCTAAGGGGATGGACATGATCGAGGAAAACTTCGACGCCATTGTTGTTGGGGCAGGCATGTCCGGAAACGCAGCTGCTTACACCATGGCCAGCCATGGCCTGAAGGTGCTGCAGTTGGAGCGGGGTGAATATCCGGGCTCCAAGAATGTCCAGGGTGCCATCATGTACGCGAACATGCTGGAGAAGATCATCCCGGATTTCCGGGATGATGCGCCTCTCGAGCGGCATTTGGTTGAACAGCGGCTTTGGGTGATGGACGACACATCCCATACAGGGATTCACTATAGGTCGGACGACTTCAATGAGGCGAAGCCCAACCGGTACACGATCATCCGTGCCCAGTTCGATAAATGGTTTTCGCGTAAGGTGCGCGCGGCCGGCGCGACCGTTCTGTGCGAGACGACCGTGACGGAACTCATCCGTGATGCCAATGACAGGGTGATCGGCGTCCGCACAGACCGGGCGGGCGGAGCCATCTACGCGGACGTGGTCGTTCTCGCAGAAGGTGTCTGCGGACTGCTTGGCACTCGAGCCGGCCTGCGCGAGATGCCAAAGCCGCAAACCGTGGCCCTCGCCGTCAAGGAAATGCATTTCTTGCCCGAAGAGGTCATTGAGCAGCGGTTCGGCGTAAAGGGCGATGAGGGCTGCGTGATCGAGGCGGTGGGCACGACCTCCCGCAGCATGGCCGGGCTCGGCTTCCTCTATACCAACAAGGAGTCCATCTCACTGGGCATTGGCTGCCTCGTCTCCGATTTTGCCGCGATGGTCGAGAGCCCCTACGTTCTCCTTGATGCCTTGAAGAGCCATCCTTCGATCCGGCCGCTGATCGCCGGCTCGGAAGTGAAAGAATATTCCGCACACCTCATTCCCGAAGGCGGCTACAAGGCTATTCCGCAGCTCTTTGGCGATGGTTGGGTCGTGGTCGGCGATGCCGCGCAACTGAACAACGCCATTCACCGCGAGGGTTCGAACCTCGCCATGACCTCCGGCCGCATTGCGGCTGAGGCAATCGTCGAGGTCAAGAGCCGCAACGGTCCGATGAACAAACGGAATCTCGCCCTTTACAAAGCCATGCTGGACAAGTCCTTCGTGGTCAAGGACCTGAGGAAATACAAAGACATGCCGGCCTTGCTCCACACCAATTCATGCAATTATTTCACGACTTATCCGCGGTTGATGTCGCAAGCTGCGCAGAACTTCATGCGTGTCGACGGCACGCCGAAGATCGAGAAGGAAAAGGCGACCACGGCGGCCTTCATCAAGGCGCGCTCGCGCTGGGGGCTGGTCAGCGACGCGGTCCGCCTTGCATTGGCGTGGCGCTGAGGGGAGACGAAATGACCAGCGCAGCGACGAAGTCACGTGTCGAGGACAAGCTTTACCAGAACCGCTACTTGGTGGATTCCGGCCGCCCGCACATCAAAGTGCGACCGCACCAGAAGCCGAGCGCGAATTTGCTCGCTCTGACCCACGTCTGCCCGGCGAAATGTTATGAGTTGAACGACAAGGGTCAAGTGGAGATCACTGCCGACGGCTGCATGGAGTGCGGCACCTGCCGGATTTTGTGCGGGACGACTGGTGAGATCGAGTGGAACTATCCACGCGGCGGTTTCGGAATCCTCTTTAAATTCGGATGACCGGCGCACGCATGCCCTAAGCAGATACCGCGCTCAGGGACTCTACGATATGTGAAGGTGCTGACCGCGCCAAGCGAGCTGGAGATTACGCTCGCCATACGCTGGCCAATTGTCGTGAGCGTCCTGCCCACGTTTCTGCAGACGGGTGATGGAGAAGTCGTCGTCTGGACGCTGAAGGAGAGCCGGAGATTGCCGCCACTGCCGGCAACACCCACGCACCTCAATCAGGCACTCGCCGCCTCATACCACAGGCTGTACCAGATCGAGCGGATTGCGGCTGCCGGCCAGTCGCATCGGCGCCTCAGCAGCAAGGTATCTCCCCTTACGGCCGGCGTCCGAACCATGCCGCTTGCCGCCCGCATCTGACGGAACGCTATTGGCTGATCGACGCGATTGACAAGGCCGGTTGGGTTTTGCCAGGGCGGCTCGTATCCCCGGCCTCACGCCCTGGATAATCGGCTACGCCCTGCGCCGGCATGGTATCAAGGTTAAGAAATTCCAGACGTCGCGATGACGTCAAGCGTAAGCAGCCCGGAGTGGTCTCGCTCACACTCTGCGCGCCCGAGGCTGCTAGCCTCGCGACCCTATTTGCTTGTCCACTGTCGTAAGCCCGACAAAGGTGTGTCGGAGCAATCCGAAGGAATCTGACACGAGAAGCCTATTCGTGAACCGAAACAGCTCTTTGAGCTGGCATAGCTCTTGCGCTTTGAACTGCGACATCACGCAGCAACGGAGCCGTTCATGTCTGCACCGGCAATTTCGCTTGAGAGCCTCAGCACGACATTCGGTGACCAGTTGCTTGGCACCATGAAACCCGGTGGCTGCGCGTCTTCGTCCTGCGGCTCGTCGACAAAGCCCGACGACACGGATCCGGCTGTCTGGGAGAAGATCAAGGATCACCCCTGCTTTTCAGAAGAGGCGCATCACTATTTCGCGCGTATGCACGTCGCGGTCGCGCCGGGCTGCAACATCCAGTGCAACTACTGCAATCGCAAATATGACTGCGCCAACGAAAGCCGGCCTGGGGTAGCCTCTGAAAAGCTGACGCCCGATCAGGCGCTACGCAAGGTGATCGCGGTCGCCAATGAGGTGCCGCAGCTTTCCGTGCTCGGCATCGCCGGACCGGGCGACGCCTGCTACGACTGGAAGAAGACGAAGGCGACCTTCGCCAGGGTCGCCAGGGAAATTCCAGACATCAAGTTTTGCATATCCACGAATGGGCTGGCGCTGCCCGACCATGTCGATGAGCTTGCTGACATGAATGTCGATCACGTGACGATCACGATCAACATGGTCGACCCTGAGGTCGGTGCAAAGATCTATCCTTGGATCTTTCACGATCATCGCCGCTACGTCGGCATTGAAGCCACCCGGATCCTGCACCAGCGGCAGATGTTGGGCCTGGAGATGCTGACCGCGCGGGGCATCCTCACCAAAATCAACTCGGTGGTGATCCCGGGCGTGAATGATGAGCATCTGATCGAGGTGAATAGATGGATTAAGGAGCGAGGCGCGTTCCTGCACAACCTTATGCCGCTGATTTCGGACCCGGCCCACGGCACGCACTACGGTCTGAGCGGGCAGCGCGGCCCAAACGCAATGGAGATGAAGGCTCTTCAGGATCGTGTCGAAAACGGCGCCCAGTTGATGCGCCACTGCCGGCAGTGCCGGGCAGATGCCGTGGGCCTGCTCGGAGAAGATCGTGGCCAGGAATTCACAGTCGACCGGATTCCCGGCGAGGTCACCTACGATGCCAGCAAACGCAAGGCCTATCGGGAGCTGGTCGCGGAGGAGCGCCGTGATCACGTCGAGGCTAGGAGAGAAGCGATCGGATTGGTCAAGGCAGCGAGCCCCGGCAAGTCCCTTCTCTTCGCGGTGGCCACCAAGGGCGGCGGCCGCGTCAATGAGCATTTCGGCCATGCGAAGGAATTCCAGGTTTATCAAGCCTCGCTGAAAGGGATCAGCTTCGTCGGGCATCGGAAGGTGGACAAGTATTGCCTTGGCGGCTGGGGCGCAGAAGCCGCCCTCGATGGCGTCATCGCAGCGCTTCAAGGCATAGATATCGTGCTGTGCGCCAAGATTGGAAATTGCCCGCAGGATCAGCTCGCGGAGGCTGGAATCAGGGCCACCGACGCCTGTGCCCATGACTATATCGAGACAGCAATCAGCGTGACTTACATCGCCGCATCTGGGACCCCCACACTCGCGGCGACGGCCTGAGCTGTCTCATTCATTCGGACCAGGAGTTAAAATGGCTTTCAAGATCATCGCATCCCAATGCACCCAATGCGGCGCCTGCGAATTCGAATGTCCTTCCGGCGCGATCAAGTTCAAAGGCGAGAGCTACGTGATCGAGTCACAGAAGTGCACCGAATGCGAGGGGGTCTTCGATGCGCAGCAATGTGCCTCGGTATGTCCGGTGCCGAAGACCTGCGTTCCTGCGTAACGGACATTGGACTGCCGACATGGTTGGGGGCTGCCTACGCAGGACGCCTGGAACGCCTTGTTCGCAATCTCAGCCGCAAGAGAAATCAGGGAACGGACATGTCGCTCGGACGCGAAGAGGAGATCGAAATCCGCAGGCCTCCACGATTCATGCCGGGAGAGCGGGTACGTGCCACTCGCCACATAAAGAATGACGGCACCTATCCTGGCAGGGAGATCGGCGAAAATCTCGTGCGGAAGGGGGACGAGGGATATGTGCGCGACATTGGCACCTTTCTCCAGCAGTTCTTCATCTATGCGGTCGAGTGGATCGACCGTGGCACCGTAGTCGGTATGCGAGCGCGTGAACTGATGAGCCTCGACGAGGCCGAGGCGCCCTGCAGTGCTGAAAGCAATACCAATGAAGGGACGGCCAGATGAAAGTCATGATCCGCAGGACCGATGCTGGTTTGTCGGCGTATGTCCCCAAAAAGGACCTCGAAGAGCCGATCATCAAACTCGAGAAGGAAGAGTTGTGGGGCGGAACGGTCACGCTCAGGAACGGGTGGCGGCTCCTCCTACCCGATCTCCCACATGATACGCGTCTGCCGATCACCGTCGAGGCAAGGAAGATTTCCGAAGAGGGCTGATGCTGCCCCTAGGTGCGTCGCGAGGAAACGAGATGAACACGATCCTGACATCGGGCCACCTCGTCATTGTGCGGGACAGTTTTGCTGAAAAGCTGCTTGACCTGGCGAAGGAAGCGCTCGCCGCCGATGAGGTGATCCCCTATCTCGGTCCGGGTCTTCTTGAGTTGAACTGTGTGGAACCGCCTGTGCCGCATACCCCGGAGGTTGTTGCCGCGGCACTCAATGCACGGGCTCCAGCCCCTTCCAGGATCCGCACCAATATGTGGTCGGTTGCACAGTTCATCGAACAGCGCCGGCATCGCCGAACGCTTCAAGCTTGGATGACCGACATATTCGCAGCGCCGGTGGGGCCGACCCCCTTCCACGCCTGGCTCGCAAGGCTGCCACTCTCCCTCATCATCGACAGCTGGTATGACAGCGCGATGCGCACGGCTCTGGTAGAGACCGGTCGAACGGACGTCCTTGAGATACAAGGCGTCACGCGCGCGAATGAAATCGGCAACATTTGGACGAAAACCTACGATTTGTGCGGGAGGGAGCTCGACCCCCGATTGGGGGCCAAGACGGTTCTCTATTCACCTCACGGGAGTATTACGCCCGCGCAAAACTTTCTCGTCGCAGATTCCGACTACGTCGAAGTCCTGTCCGAAATTGATATCCAGACACCGATCCCAGACGCTGTGAAGGAACGGCGCATCACCCGTGGATTTTTCTTCGTTGGCTGCCGCTTCAACGATCAGATGCTGCGCACCTACGCCAGACAGATCATGAAGCGCTCCCGCGGTCCCTATTGCACCGTAATGGACGCGGAAACCCTGACCAGAAACGAAGCGCGTTTTCTTGCGGCAAGCGGAATCACGGTGATCGACATGCCACTAAGTCAAGCGGCGGCTCGGCTTGTGGGAACGGGCACGGCTGCAGGTTGAGGACGGGATTAACAATGGCGGATGCCTTTGATGATGTCTGCTTCGGCTTTCCTCGAAGGCGCAAAATGCAGTCGGGAATACACCCGTGAACAGTGAAGCTGTCAGCGGCGCAACGAACGCACTGAATTCGTTGGCCCATGTTGAAGCGGCGCGCTGGGGCCGGGATTTGAGTACGCTGTTGCGCATCACGCGTATGAATCTGCGCCATCCGTGGCAGGTCGCCCTCGCTATGGGCTCGACGATCATGGCGGCAATCCTCCAGTTGCTCATTCCCCAGCTTCTCGGCCGGGCTGTCGACCAGTAGCTATCGGGGGCGGTGTCGCGGGGGCTGCGGCAGGACAAGCGCTCTGGGCCCCGGCTCTCCTGCTGCTCGCCGTCAGCGCGCTACGCGGCGTTTTCACGATGGCGCAGAACTATTTTGCCGAAGCCGTCGGGCATCATGTCGCGTACGAATTGCGGCTCGCCTACTACGACAAGATCCAGCGTCTCAGCTTTTCCTTTCACGACCGGGTCCATTCAGGCGATCTGATAACCGCCGGAATGCTCGATCTCGAAGGCGTGCGGATGTATTTTTCCACCGGGCTCATGCGGGTGCTCCTGCTGACGATGCTGATCGGGATTGGCGCTTACATGATGATCTCGACCGATCCGATGCTCGGCTTGGCCGCGCTCAGCTTCGTGCCTTTTGTCGCTTGGCGCTCATCGACCACACAGCTTAGGCTGCGCGCCACCTGGCTCGACCTCTATGAGCGCCTTTCGGTACTAAGCCGCGTGATGAAGGAAAATCTCGCAGGTATCCGTGTGGTCCGCGCTTTTGCGGCTCAATCCTATGAGATGCTGAAGTTCGACGGCGCTTCCAAGAACGCGCTCGACCTCGCCAACGATCTCGTTGACATCTACGTACCCAACACGTCGGCGATGACCTTGTCCTACTTTTTCGCAATGGGATTGGTGCTTGGGATCGGTGGCAACAAGCTCGTCGCTGGCGAGATCAGCGTCGGAACCATGGCGACCTTCCTGACCTTCATGACCATGCTGCAAATGCCAGTCCGCCAGATCGGTCTCATGGTCAATGCGTTTGCCCGCGCTTCTAGCTGCGGTTCGCGGCTTTTCGGTCTCCTCGATCAGGAGATCACCATCAGGGATGCTCTCGAGGCCAGACCGCTTGAGATAAGTGACGGCACTCTGCGCTTCCACAATGTCTCATTTGCCTACCCCAACGCCGAAAACCGCGCCATTCTGAAGAACCTCAGCTTTGAGGCCCGGAGAGGCGAGACGATCGCTATCGTCGGTCCGCCGGGTTCCGGCAAATCGACGATGGCTCATCTGGTCCCCCGCTTTTACGACGTGACCGGTGGCGCCATCACGTTGGACGGCCAGGACATACGCAATGTCACCCTCGAGAGCCTTCGCAAGGCGGTCGCGGTTGTACAGCAGGATGCGTTCCTATTCACAACAACGATCGAGAACAACATCGCTTATGGCGATCCCTGGGCGAAGAGACAGCGAATTGAACGCGCTGGAGAATTCGCCCAGCTCCACGACTACATCCTCGGGCTCCCGGCAGGGTATGAGACGGTCGTGGGCGAACGCGGCGTTTCTCTCTCTGGCGGCCAGCGCCAGCGTCTCACGATTGCTCGCACCATGATGCTGCGCCCCTCCGTCATCATTTTCGACGACTCGATGGCCGCGATCGATGCCGGCACCGAGCTGCGCATTCGCGCGGCGATGCGGCGCTTCGCAAAGGATCGGGTGACGATCATCATCGCGCACCGGCTGAGTGCGCTTAAGCATGCCGATCAAATCCTTTTTGTCGATAAAGGCGAAACCGTAGAACGCGGCACGCATGAAGAGCTTCTGGCGAAGCGGGGACGCTACAGGGCCCTTTACGATCTCCAGACGCGCCCGGGTGATAGCATTATTAGCCAGGATGGGGGCGCCCGCTGATGGACCAGGGCCGCGGCGAACTCGAAGCCGAACGTGACGATGGGAGACGCCCTCCGCGCGCGGTCGTCGGCTCGCACCGGATCGAGGAGGAGATGTTCGGCCGGGCTTTCGACAAGAGCATCCTCCGTCGCATCTGGGGCTTCGTCCATCCCTACCGGGCAAAGGTAGTTGTCACGATTGTCGCGATGCTGATCTTCACCGGGACGCAGCTTCTCATCCCCTTGATCATCCGCTACGCGATCGACCTCGGCATGAACCCGGCAAGGCCCGATCGCTCAGCCCAGCTTGCGGCCGTCGGCGCGTTCCTTTCGGCGATTTTGGTCAATTTCGCCGCCGGCTACATGCAGGAAGCCTTGGATGGGAAAATGGCCGAAACTGTCCTGTTCGACATCCGCCGCGCCATGTTTGGCCATCTGCAAAAGGTTTCGCTCTCTTTCATGGACAAGACCGAGGTCGGACGCCTGATGTCGCGCCTGCAAGGCGACGTTAACTCCATACAGGAGTTCCTGGAAACCTCGGTATATTCCCTAGGCGATGTTGCGCTTCTCTTCGGCATCGTTTTCGTAATGCTGTGGCTCGACTTTCGCCTCGGCCTCCTGACGCTATCGGTTCTGCCAATCCTGGTGATCGTCCGCATTGTCTGGTTGCCGCGGGCCCGCGACGCCTTCATGGCTGCACACGAAACCAATTCCGTCGTCAATGGCGCGCTGGCCGAAGCCATTCACGGCGTGCGGACCATACAGTCAATGGACCGCCAGCAGGTGAATTTCAGTCTTTTTGACGATCGGGCCCATGCCAACCTCAGGACCCACCTGATCGCTGCCAGATATGCACTGGTCATGGTGCCCATCGTCGATGGCATCACCGGCCTCGCCTTGGCCGCCGTTATTGTGGTCGGCGGCTCGATGGTCATGAATAGCCGTATAGATGTGGGCGTGTTGGTAGCCTACCTATTTTACATCCAGCGCTTCTTTGACCCGATCCGCTCACTCACCCTGCAATATTCGGTCATGCAGCGCGCCATGGCCTCAGGCAAGCGCCTGACCGATGTGTTCGACGTCAAGATCGATGTTAAGGACAAACCCAATGCCGAAGTGCTTTCGCCCGAAATGGACGGCTCGGTCGAGTTTAGGGACGTCACCTTCGGCTACGATCCGAACCGTTCGGTTCTGAAAAATGTCTCGTTCAAGGTCAATCCGGGCGAGACGGTCGCACTAGTCGGACCGAGCGGTTCTGGCAAATCGAGTGCGATGGCCCTGGTCCACCGCTTCTATGATGTTCAGCAGGGTCAGGTGCTGGTCGGCGGACATGATGTACGCGACCTCACCCAGGAATCGCTCGGCCGCCAGGTCGCCATGGTGCTGCAGGAGCCATTCCTGTTCACCGGGACGGTCTTCGAGAACATTCGATACCAGAAGACGGAAGCCACGCGCGACAAGGTGATCGAGGCGGCCAAGGCTGTCGGCGCGCATGACTTCGTCATGAGCCTCGCCGACGGGTATGAGACACAACTTGGCGAACGCGGCGACAACTTATCTCTCGGCCAGCGCCAGCTTATCAGTTTCGCCCGCGCCCTCGTCGCTGACGCCAAGATCCTCGTGCTCGACGAAGCTACCGCCAATATCGACAGCTACACGGAATTGCAGATTCAGAAGGCTCTGATCAAGCTGCTTGAAGGGCGGACTGGCCTCGTCATCGCCCACCGTCTCGCCACGGTCCGGGGGGCCGACCGCATCATCGTGCTTCAGAATGGCCAAGTTATTGCGACTGGCAACCACGATGAGTTAATAGCCATGGGCGGCCTGTATTCCAAACTCTACTATCTCAACTACGCCTCCTTCGACGACCTTCCCGAACACGATACCACCGTCCAAGCTGGCTCTCAGACCTGACATCTTGGCGGCCTTGTGGTAGTGGCGTTGACTTTCGGGCGTGTCGGCAGACCACTCAGGCCACCGCATCCGGCCAGCAGCCAGCATTCAAGAACGAGCACTCCTCGCAATTCGTGAAGACCGGCTGCGAACGATTTCCTCCAGCATCGTATCCGACCGCGGTGCACCACCATCATCGGGCGAGCTCGCTGGAGGTGTTGGCTGGGCGTCGCAAAGCCGCTCGCGAGCGCGCCCTCAATAGCGCCGTAGCGAGTGACGGCTTTGCCACCGACGGGCCGCTGATGAAGCTGGATTAGTGGGCGCCGCACCGACGCCGCCCCGGGCGAGAAGAACCTCCTGCGGCTGGCTATGGGCAACGACTAGCGCCAGCGCGACGAGCAGACGCGTGCCGGCATCGTGACGCGCTCGGCTACCCTCTCCTTAAGATCGTGCATGTTCACACGATGGCCCAGACGCCAGCCAACGCACAAAGCTGGTATTCTGTGCCGCCTGCTCGTCGTCAGTTTGGCCTCCTCCCGATTGCCCGCCCCACCACGTGCAAGCTCGAGCACATGGTCAGCCAAGTCGAGCCATGATTTCGGATTGAATGGTCCTCGCGGTGTAAAGGGAAGCATCTAGCGGCAGATTTCCAAATGCCATTTGACAAAGCAGGTAGTTGGCACCTGCCTCTTCCAACTGATCTAGCAGAGCTTTTCGCACAGACTCTGCTGATCCTACCACGCACAATTCACTCTCGACTGCCGCATCGAAGGTCAGCGGCAAGTTTGGTGGAGTGGGGATAGCGTTAAGCTCGTAAAGGAATTGGAAGCTCTTGAGCCAGCGTGCGTAAGCAGGTGCCGCGAGCGAATAGGCATGTGTGTCACAACGCCCAATCACGACCATGCGGAGCAATCCGACAAATCTCCCTTGATCCCCCCCGCCTGCGTTGTCCTCTCGATAGGCGCGGAACGCATCAGTAGTTTTGCGAACAGAAGAGGAAGGTCCTACACACGCGATATTTGTTCCATTCGCAGCGGCCCAAGCTGTGGACTCGGGTCGATTGGCAGCGACCCATGTGGGCGGATGTGGACGCTGATGAGGTCTTAGCGTCAAAGGAACGTCATTGAGATCAAAATGGCGACCTTGATAGCAGAGCGTGCCGACCTCGCTCGAATTAACAAGTATTTGCATAAGAATTTCGCTGGCTTCGGCATAACGGCCCGGCACCGCGTCCGCACCAATCCCGAAGTAGCCCAATTCGGTCGGGAGAGCACCGCGCCCTATGCCCAGTTCGAGCCTGCCACCGCTCAACTGGTCCAGCATACAGATCTCTTCGAACGCACGCAGCGGATGATAAAGCGCAAGCAGCATCACCAAGGGTCCGAGACGCAAGCGCCGGGTGCGCTGGGCGACGCTCGATAAGAACAGATTCGGCGATGGACCTCTCCCATGGGGAGTGCAGTGGTGTTCTGCGAGATGATAGGCATAGAACCCTAGCTGATCGCACGCCTCTGCTAATATCAGGCGATCTTCGTACTGCCGGCCTATATCGCGGCCATCCTCATCCAAATGATCGAAGATGCCGAAAGCTAGGTTTGAAGGAAAGACGTTTGTCACTCTTTAAGTCCCCGTTTTTAAAAGCAGGCTGTTTTCTTGCTGGGGTCACCAAGCAAGTCGGAAGAGATGTGTGTGATCGCCGATTAGCGTCAGCGTAACGAAGAAGCAGAGCCTGACGCTTCCCTGCCCCTGAAGCTTGGCACCGTTAAGCTTCCAGCGATGTCGCCAGCGGCAGCAAGAAATTCATCCATCTGCTCTTTTGTGCCGATGCTGACGCGGATACAGTGTTCCAAGCCTTTGTCCGGAAAAAACGCGACAAGTATCTTTTGCCTCTCCAATGCTGCTTGCCACCATGAGCCGTCCTGTCCCGCGGGCACACGGGCCAGCAAGAAATTTGCGCGGGAGGGTGTTACGGAAAATCCGAGTTGCGATAGTGCAACTGTCACTCGCTCTCGTTCATCCTTGATGTGCTTGTGGTTGTCTGCGTAGGCGCCGCGATGCGCAAGCACGCTGATACCAACGGCATGCCCGATCACGTTCATGTTGAAGACGTTCTGGATGTTTCGCAGCCTTCCAATAATTTCAGGGTGACCGAAACCGAAACCGACGCGAATGCCGGCGGCGGCATAGCTTTTCGAGAATGACCTCAAGACCAGAAGGTTCGAATACCGGTTGATGAGGCGCAGTCCGTGATCGGGTGCAAAGTCGACGTAGGCCTCATCGAGGACAATCAAGCGGTCCGATTGTGCTACGAGGCGTTCGATATCGCTTATCGGGAGGAATGTTCCGGTCGGATTGTTTGGATTGGCCAACATAATAAACTTGGCGTCTTTTGCCGGACCAGAAAGCAATTGCTCCATTGGCAGGGAATGAGCTTGACATCCGATTTCGAGGAACTCAGCGCCCTGGAGCATGGCAAGTTTGCGGTTGAACGAAAACCCTGGCGACATCATCGCAACCTTGTCGCCGGGTGCGAGGAAAGCTCTGTAGATCAGTCCGAGCAGTTCAGACGACCCGTTGCCAGCGATGACCTGATCCCTGGAAACGCCATAGGCGCTGGACGCTGCTTCCCTCAGTCTGAAGTTATCGTCATCCGGATATAGATACTGGCGCTTGAGGGCCGCCACTGCACTTTGCATTATGATTGGCGGCAACGGAAACGGGTTCTCATTCGTATTCAGCTTGATAAAATTTGCGTCCGGCGCTGGTCCGTTGGACGGCAGAGCATCCAACTGTCGTGTCACTTGCGAAAGAGCCGAAAGCACAGTTTGCAGTTTTGCGTCGGACATATTTAACTCCGTTTCAGTCACACAGGGGCATCCGCATGAGCTCGCAACGAGAGCAACATGGCGGACAGGATTGGACGATGGCAGGGTTGCCTTCCACACAATGGTCGCAGCGCCGGCTGACATGGGAATTCAGCCACCTGTCCTCGGTCGAATCGAGTTGACGCGCACGCGGATCTGCATCGCTGCGCGGCGCCAAGGCGCTAAGCTGCTCAGCTCATGCCCAGGGTCATGCTTTCAAAGACGCTTGATCTCGACGCCGTATTTCCTCAGCACGTAGCCAATCTGGCGCGGGGTCAGCCCAAGCAAGCGCGCTGCCTTTGCCTGCACCCAGCCACATCTTTCCATGGCAGCAATGACGCGCTCTATATCGGGCGTCCTCGCGCCAATTGGGTGGGTTGCGCCGGCAAGTGGGTTAGTCGCGGCCGAACTGGCGGCCTCGTCCGGGGGCGTGGCCAAATTCGCTGACTCCGGCAGGATCGGCGGTGGTTGCAGCGCGGCCTTGCCCGATCTGCACTTCCACAGCGCCTCGGCAAAGCATTGGCCTTGGGAGCAGGCAAAGTCGTTTCTCCCGATTGACAGTCCCTCGGCCAGGATCGCTGTCCGGTGCACGCAATTTTCAAGCTCGCGAATGTTGCCGGGAAACTCACATTTCATCAGCACTTCAATCGCACGCGGATCGAAGGTGAGCGTACAGCCGTTCTCGTCGTTGAACTTCTTGAGAAACTCAGCTGCGAGGAGCGGAATATCGCTGCGCCTTTGGCGCAATGCTGGTACCAGCAAGGGAACCACGTTGATGCGGTAGTATAGGTCGGCGCGGAACTCATTCCTTGCAACCGCCTCTTCCAGGTTCCTGTTCGTGGCGGCAATCACGCGAACATCGACCTTGATGGTCTGATTGCTGCCGACGCGCTCAAACTCCTGCTCCTGCAGCACGCGCAGTAGCTTTGCCTGGAACGAGGCCGAGATCTCGCCGATCTCATCCAGAAACAACGTCCCCTTGTCAGCGAGCTCAAAACGCCCCTTGCGGGAATTGAATGCGCTTGTGAAGGCACCCTTCTCATGACCGAACAATTCGGATTCCAGGACCGTCTCTGGGAGCGCTGCACAATTGAGTTTAACGAAGGGCCGCTTGGCGCGCGGCGACAACTCGTGAATTGCCTTGGCAGCCAGCTCCTTCCCGGTACCGGACTCACCTCGCAACAGAACTGTGGTTTTTGCCTTCGCTACGACCGCGATCTTCTCCAGCAGGGCGCTTATCGCCGGACTGTCACCAATCATCCCCTCGACGTGGACCTTTTTGCGCCGGGGTGCAGGGTGCTTAACATCAGAAAATTTCGTTTGCAGCCGATGTTCCAGCTCCGGCGTTCGCTCGCGGTCGACCGCGGAGAAGCGATGCAACTTGACTGTCTGTCCCACCATGTTGGCAATCATGGTAAGCAGCCGGACATCATCGTCGAGCCGATAGCTTGACCTGCTTTCCAAAACCCGGTCCAAAGTCAGCGCGCCTATGGCGTTCCCATCAACACGAATGGGAACGCCGATGAACGACACGGTGTCGGAGGCCCCAAGCACCTCGATATCAGCGGCAGTGAAGGTCGGATGCATCACTATGTCGTCGGCGACAAGCGGCGTGTCGGTCGTCACAATCTGGTCGATGGCGTTGCGCGGCAGGCGCGAGCGGGAGGGCTCATTGCCGTTCGTGCCGCAGCCGCTGGCCACTGTGATGTCCAGTCCGCCCTCGGCATCGCAGAGAGCGATGATGCCGTGCCGCATCTGCACAAACGAGTGCAGGAGATCGACTACCTTGGCCAACTTGAGTTCGAGCCGGGCGGCATCGGCGAGTACTTTCGATATTTCGAAGATGCCGGTTAGCGCGCGCTCGTGCAATGCCACACTCGCAGGATTCGTGTCGGACTTTGGACAACCCTTTATCGCATTCGGCAGCGATATGCCGCAGTCGCGGGCATTCTGTTCTGACTTGCTAATGTTGTGGTGCATGTGATCCTCGATCTCGCGCCATCAAATCTAGGCTGGCGGCATGTGCGCCGCGACATCGTGGGCACGCGCGAAAATGCTCCGACGTGAACTCGTGCCGCCGCCGTGTGGTCGAGTGCAAAGCGGGTCTAGCCCTGACGCATCGCTTGGCTACTCCCTCCACGAGGCTTGGCCATGTTATTGGCTTGCCCCGGGCAAACACACGTTGTTTTCAAAAGACTGGAGCGAGGCGGCATAGTCAATCGAGCTTTCTTTCATCTGTGAAAGGAAACCTCGCGGCCTATGATAGGATTCATCAGTTCTATCTTTGCGTTGAAGCAGAAATACCTGGGCCGGCCATGCGTTGCCCGAGCGGCTGACCGCGCGGAGTGTAAATGCGGGGCCGTGCCATTCACCAGCGCCCGCGAAGGAGGGTCGGGAGCGATAATAACCGCCAACGGCACTGGTCGGTTGCGGCAACCGCCATCTTTCTCGAGTTGATCAGGCGGCGGCGATGTCGGGTGTGAAGGCGCGAAGCTGGCGTTGAGTACGACTTCCTAGGCGGTGCTCGCAACTTTATGAATCGCATCGTCGTGGTCAGCACCATCACTGGGGGCCTAAATCGGCACACTCAATGAGCGTATCGAAAAGTCTGAACAGATTACGATGCGACCGCTTGGAAACGGCTGCCCCTGCTGCGGGCGTTGATTTGCAAAATGGGTCGTCCAAAAGGCCGTCCGAATTTATTCTGTGATTGCAGTGGCTGCATGGTCGTAGGCTGTCTAGAAACGAGCGCTTCCGAACAGGGGTAAGTTAGCCTGTCATCTGGACGGCCTTGAACAGGCGACCTATTGGTACGCGCTGGCGCCAACGATGGGGCCCGGTCCAAAGCCGGCTAACGAGGAACCCACCACGCTCTGTGCAGCAAAACCGCTAGCCAGAGGGATCGACCGGCAGCACTCTGCCAGAGACCATCAAGGGCGTTCGGACCGCGGCCTTGCCCGCTGGTCTGACACCGCTCCTCCATCATTGGCGAGCCCACATCAGTTCAGGTGATGCGGATTCATCTGGCATGGGTATTGCGGCGGCGTTGGTGCAGCGTTCGACCGGAGCGCCGCGATAGGGAGAAGCCCGGGAGAAGTCACGCCACCTCGATCCGGTCAGGGAGAGAGAAACAGTGTCAGCTGCACAAGTCCGCGGCGCGAGTCCCGCGCCCCGCAAACCCTTCTACACCAAGCTCTACGCCCAGGTGCTTGCCGCCATCGCGCTCGGCGTCGCAATTGGCTATTTTTATCCGGAGACCGGCGAGAGCCTGAAGCCGCTGGGTGATGCCTTCATCAAGCTGGTCAAGATGATCATCGCGCCTGTCATCTTCCTGACAATTGCGACTGGCATTGCCGGCATGAACGATCTTCATAAGGTCGGCCGGGTCGCCGGCAAGGCAATGGTTTATTTCCTCACCTTCTCAACGCTCGCGCTGATCGTCGGCCTCATCGTCGCCAATGTCGTCCAGCCTGGCGACGGCCTGAACATCGATCCGGCCTCGCTCGATGTCCAGGCCGTGAATACCTATGCCGCAAAAGCCAAAGCGCAGTCGGTCACCGGCTTCCTGATGAACATTATCCCGCCAACGATCGTCGGTGCCTTCGCGGAAGGCGACATCCTGCAGGTGCTGTTCTTCTCGGTTCTGTTCGGCATGGCGCTTGCGATGGCCGGAGAGACGGGCAAGCCTGTCGTTTCCTTCCTCCAGGCGCTCATTGTGCCTGTCTTCAAGCTCGTCGGAATTCTGATGAAGGCCGCGCCGATCGGCGCTTTTGGCGCGATGGCCTTCACCATCGGCAGATATGGCATCGGTTCGGTAGTCAACCTCGCGATGCTGGTCGCGACGTTCTATTTCACCGCCTTCCTCTTCGTGTTCGGGGTTCTCGGCGCAGTCTGCCGTTACAACGGCTTTTCGATTTGTTCTCTCATTCGTTACATCAAGGAAGAGCTGCTGCTTGTCCTCGCAACGTCCTCCTCGGAGGCGGCGCTCCCGTCGCTGATGGAGAAAATGGAGAAGGCGGGCGCCAGGCGTTCGGTTGTGGGTCTCGTCATCCCGGCCGGATATTCGTTCAATCTGGACGGCACGAATATCTACATGACGCTAGCGGCTCTCTTCATCGCACAGGCGACGAACACGGATCTGTCCATCGGCGATCAGGTGCTGCTGCTGCTCGTAGCAATGCTTTCCTCCAAGGGCGCTGCAGGTGTGACAGGTGCGGGCTTCATCACCCTGGCGGCTACGCTCGCGGTAGTTCCGAGTGTTCCCGTTGCTGGGATGGCACTGATACTCGGCATCGACCGATTCATGTCCGAATGCCGGGCGCTGACGAATTGCGTCGGCAACGCAGTGGCATCCCTCGTCGTCGCACGCTGGGAAGGAGAGTTGGACCGAGCACAGATGAAAGCTGCCTTCAGCGGTCATCAGCTTACCGAGGCATCAAACCGGCTACCCTCCTGCAAGTAAGGTGGGCGGCCCACGACCTGTGAAGTCGCTTAGCTGGTCACATAACTGAACGACCGACCCGCAGCCTCTAAACGGCTCCTCACGGACCATGTATCAGAAGCGCTAAATGTGTGAGTGCAAATCGTCACCGCCCTTTAAGCGAATGAGCCTTTCAGTATACCCGGCCGGTTTACGTCTGCAATGATGTTCGTCCAACACGCTGTGCCCATTCGTATGGGGACGTCTTCACTTTGCCACCCGAAACCGAAACTCGTTAGGCGGACAGAGAGCCGGCCTGCCTCAAAAACCAATCAGAATAGGACCTATGACCAAGCGCCCCACAATTGCCGATCTCGCCCGCGAAGCCCGAGTCAGCGTAGCAACGATCGATCGGGTTCTGAACGCCCGCCATCCGGTGCGCGAGGAGACCGCGCGGCGGGTCCACGACGCCGCCCAGGCGATCGGCTATCATGCTGCCGGGCTAATCAAGCAGCGGTTGCGGCGAGACCTACCGCACTACCGTCTGGGCTTCATCTTGAGAAAACCGGCCCAGCATTTCTACCAAGATTTTGCGCGCGAGGTCGAAGCATCGGTCAATTTGGCCCAGTCCTTCCACGGCATTCCGCTCGTCGAATTCGCCCCGTCACATATGCCGAGCGACCTGATCGCGCCGCTCAAGGAGTTGGGCGCACGCTGCCATGCAATCGCGATGGTGGCACCGGACCACCCGAAAATCACAGCAGCGGTTGAGGACCTCAAGGCCAAGGGCATTCCGGTTTTCTCGCTGCTTTCCGACTTCGCCGCCGGCGTGCGACAGGGGTATATCGGCCTCAACAACCGCAAGGTGGGGCGCACGGCCGCTTGGATGGTGTCCAAGGTCGCAAAACGGCCCGGCAAAGTGGCGGTGTTTGTCGGCAGCCATCGTTTCCAGGGGCACGAGCTCCGTGACGTCGGCTTTCGCTCCTATTGCCGTGAGAACGCGCCCACGTTCGAGGTGCTGGATCCGGTCATGAACCTCGAGAAACGGCAGATCACCTACGAGGCAACGCTTGATCTCATGCAGCGGGAGCCCGAGCTCGTCGGCTTCTATGTCGCCGGCGGCGGCATGGAGGGCGCCATCTCCGCGCTCCGAGAAGAGGGCAAAAGTCGGGATCTCGTCGCGATCGTGAATGAAATCACACCTGAGTCTCGGGCAGCGCTTGCAGATAACATCGTCACGATGGCGGTCGCCACGCCAATGCGCCGGCTTTGCCAGGAGCTGATATCGCTGATGACACGGGCTATCGAGACCGGCACCGCTGAAACACCCGGACAGACATTTCTGCCGTTCGACATCCATCTGCCGGAAAATATATGAAGGCGGAAGCGCGAGGTAGATTGCCTAGATCCGCAGCGTCAACCTCCACCGGCTTCACTTGCCAACATGCCCCACGTTCTCGTGCAGGGGGTGTGGTCAATGATCCCGCACGGCAAGAGCCGAGCGAGGCCAGCACAGTCCATTTGGGGTCGACCTCGTCGACCGCCATCTCCTCGCCTGGCTGCACGTGAAAAGCCGCGGCACAGCCGGCAAGGTAGGAATTTAACCGGGCTAACCATCTTCTGGGACTTCGCAAGCAAATCGAGGCGGCAGTCAATTCAGTAGCAGCCCGGGCGTGTGTTCTGCTCGTTCCGGCCCCTCGCACTTAGCAAGGAACTGCGCCGCTCTGCCGGGCCAAAGGCCCGACGCCCGAAGGGCAACCGCTCCTACGCGATCGCGTCCGCCTCCAGAAGCCGCCATCGAAAAGAATGCTCGCGTCGTCACCACCTACGGCCAAAGCGGGCAATCAAGGCAGCTGGCATCACTCTGCCACACATCCTCGACGAGCAACTCGCCTGAGATCAGCCCCAGAACGTAGGTAACACGCGCCGCGCCGGCGCTTGTCGAACATGCTGATCAGCCTGTCTTACAGGCGGTGATTAGGTGGGGCTCAACATCTTCCGGGGCTTCGCACGCGATTTCGAGGTGGCAGTCGGTACCAAGAAACGAAAGGTCGGATCGGCGTGCCCGAGACGCTCAATGATTTCAGGCAAAGGCGCCAGGCGAGATGCCTCCTGCAACATCATTTCCCGCATCCACATGCTTGCCGGATCACTATTGTGAAGCTCAGGCCATTGGACGGCTTCCGTGAATGCAGGAGGAGGAAGTGGCGGCGGAAGTTGGACAATCCGCAGGGGTGTTGTTTTTGCGAAATGCTGCGCCAGCCGTAAGGGCATGGTCCCGATGCGGTTGGTGCCTGACAGGACGGGCGGGATCAGGCTAAAGCCCTGTACGACAACTTCGATACGTCTCTCGAAACCGTGCTCGAGCAAATACCATTCCTCCATGGTGGGCTGCCGGGTGTGCCTGAATTTGAGCACAACATGTCCCATGCACAAGTATCGCTCGAATGTAAGTGGCTCCGACAGCTGCTTGTTCGTGCCGCAGCCTACGCCTACGAGCTTATCTTCGAACAGGGCTGCGCGAGGATGTTTCGACATGAACACTTCCGGCATGATTAGAAAATCAACGTCGCCGCGCCGGAGAAGCTCCTCGGGGTCGTCGCAAATAGGCAGACATTCAAAGCGAACGGCGGGAGCTTCCCGCGCAGCGCGCTCTACTATCGTCCTAAAAAATACGAGCGTGATGTAATCGGAAAGCATGATTCGGAAGAGGCGATCCGATTGGGCCGGGTTGAAGGCGTCGGGGGAAATAATCGATAGCTGGATGTGCAGCAATGCATCCCGGACTGCTGGAGCGAGCCCGTCGGCGCGCGGTGTCAAAATGAGCTCGCGGCCGTTCATCGTAAATAGCTCATCGTTGAAATAGGCGCGTAACCGAGCAACGGCGGCGCTCATGGCCGGCTGGCTCAGGTTGATACTGCGAGCCGCGGCAGTGACTTTACGCTCCCTCATCAGAGCGTCCAGCACAACGAGGAGATTTAGATCCAGCCCTTTGAAACGCATGTCATGTTCTATCCAACGTGTGGATGCGTATCATTCAAACAATCAATTTTACGAATTTACGAGCCATGCATTAGAGGAACGTAAATGAGCGACGTCAAGCTCAAATCGACGACACGGGCCGGAACTTCGAGAGAGTGTCTGGCTCACCTTCGCCAACGACAACGGCTGAGTGCAGCCAACAACGCCGCTTTGGTCGAGTAATGCGGCCGCAAAAACCAATATGAAGAGAGGTCCTGAATGCGCCATCAGGTGCAGTGGAAGTTGTGCTGGGAAAACGAGTTGCAGCTCTCCGATCACGTTAAGCTCGCCGAGTTCTTTCGTGATACGTACGGGCCGACTGGGGCGTCCAACGCAGAACCGTTCGAAGGTAGTCGAAGCTGGGCCGGAGCCAGGCCTGAACTCCGCGTGATCGCCTATGATTCAAGCGGTGTAGCGGCTCACATGGGCATACTGCGCCGTTTCATCAAGGTCGACGCGGTCGACCTGTTGGTGGCTGAACTGGGCCTGTACGGGGTACGTCCGGACCTTGAGGGTCTGGGAATCGCCCATTCAATCCATGTCATGCTTCCAATACTGCAGGAGCTTGGCGTTCCATTCGCTTTCGGAACGGTCAGGGACGCGCTGCGGAATCATGTTGAGAGGTTCGGACGGCGATACAGCCCTATGGCCGTTTTGTCGGGAATTCGCGTGCGCTCCACCCGACCAGAGGCCCGCCTCGACCTGCCGCCCACACGCATCGATGACGCACTCACAATTGTTCTGCCAGTTGGACGGCCGATCAGCGAATGGCCCACGGGCACGATGATAGATCGGAACGGACCAGAGCTATGAGCCGGTCCGATTGCTTGTACGAAGTGCGCCGTGAGTGCTCTGACGGCACCGGCCGTCGAAGCGTTTATCTGACGTTTGACGACGGTCCCAATCCACTTTTCACACCGGAGATTCTCGACGTGCTGGCAGAGCAGCGGGTGCCGGCGACTTTCTTCGTCATCGGCGCCTACGCCTTAGAGCACCCATATCTAATCCAACGGATGATCGCAGAAGGGCACGAGGTAGGCAACCACACGATGTCTCATCCGGATCTGTACCAATGCGGTTTCGGCGAAGTGCAACGTGAGGTCTTTGAAGCGAACGACGCCATCATGAGAGCGTGCCCGCAGGCCTCGGTCCGCTTTGTTCGCGCGCCCTACGGCGCCTGGAGCGAAGAAGTCTGCACAGCATCACAGATCGCCGGGCTGGCGGCCCTTCATTGGTCCGTCGACCCTCGAGATTGGTCTCGCCCTGGAGTCGAGGCGATTATCGATAAAGTGCTCGCCTCCGTCCGGCCGGGCGCAATTGTACTCTTGCACGACGGATGCCCTCCCGGCGAGTTGAGCCAGGGCGCTCACGCCGGCATGCGCGACCAGACGGTCACGGCGCTGTCCCGGCTGATTCCAGCACTGCGTGAGCGCGGATTTGTAATCCGCTCACTTCCTCAACATCACTGAACAACGAGATCCCATGACTCTTCTTGGTACAACCAGCACTGTGGCCATTTCGCTTTATGCACTGCTCTCGACTGCCTATAAGAGCATGCAAGGGCTTTATGCTAGGCCGACAAAGGATTCGTCGGGGTTGGAGGTTCTCGTCGGCTCCGACAAACTGCCCAGCGTGGATGTCATCGTCCCCTGCTTCAACGAGGATCCGCGCACGCTTTCAGAGTGCCTGGCTTCCATTGCAGACCAAGAATACGCCGGAAGACTTCGGGTCTATTTGGTTGATGACGGTTCTGGAAATCGCGAAGCCTTAGGAACTGTCCACGAAGACTACGCGCGCGACCCCAGGTTCGACATCATTTTGCTTCCCGAGAATGTTGGAAAGCGCAAGGCGCAGATCGCCGCGATACGACGCTCATCAGGGGATCTGGTGCTTAACGTTGATTCAGACACGGTACTCGCGCCCGACGTCATTTCCAAGCTTGTACCGAAGATGCGAGATTCAGCGGTCGGCGCAGTCATGGGTCAATTGACGGCCAGTAACCGAACCGAGAGCTGGCTGACCAGGCTGATAGACATGGAGTACTGGCTGGCTTGCAACGAGGAGCGCGCGGCACAGGCTCGCTTCGGTGCCGTTATGTGCTGTTGCGGCCCATGTGCCATGTACCGCCGGTCTGCGCTCCTTTTGTTACTGGACCAGTACGAGTCGCAATTTTTTCGGGGCAAGCCAAGCGACTTCGGTGAGGATCGCCATCTCACTATCCTGATGCTGAAAGCAGGCTTTCGAACCGAATACGTTCCGAGCGCCATCGCGGCCACAGTCGTTCCGAACAGACTCGGACCGTATCTGCGCCAACAACTCCGTTGGGCACGAAGCACATTCCGGGACACGCTGCTTGGGCTGCGCTTGCTGCCTAGCCTAAATAGCTATCTCACGTTGGACGTGGTCGGACAGAATCTCGGCGCGCTACTCCTCGCCCTATCGGTATTAACGGGCCTCGCACATTTCGCACTGACAGGCACTGTGCCTTGGTGGACAGGACTGATGATTGTGTCCATGACCATGCTCCGATGCAGCGTGGTAGCATTTCGTGCTCGACAATTTCGATTTCTTGGCTTTTCGCTGCACACGTTCATCAACGTCTTTCTCTTGCTTCCGTTGAAGGCCTACGCGCTGTGTACCTTGAGCAATAGCGATTGGCTGTCGCGAAGCTCTGCTGTCGCTACATCGAACACTGGGGGAAAACAGGCCCCCACCCAAGCTCCGATGACTGGTTCCAGCAGGGCAGAACTCTCGCCCCATTCGGCTCCGCTTCGCAGGCTCAGTCTTGCGCGGGATTCTTCGGAATTAGTCCTGTCGGACAACATTTGCGGCGACGATTGATCGCAAATACCTAATGGACGAGAGGTGCACGAGTTTGACCCAGAACGTGAATCATCAGTTGCTTGATCGGGAATTGGCCGCCGACGATCCGTGGCGCCTCGACGGCAATCCATTCGAGCGGAAGCGCCACACGCAAATGCTCCAGCTGGCGCTTGCCCAAGGCTCCATTACAAATGCCCTCGAAGTCGGGTGCGCTGCCGGCGCATTCACGGAAAAACTAGCCCCCTACTGCCAAGGGCTCACCGTCATCGATGTCGTGGCGCAAGCGATTGCTCGAGCACGTCAACGGATAAAGGAGCCGTCGCGCATCAACTGGATAGTCTGCGATGTTCAACAGTTTTCGACCGACGAGTTGTTTGACGTGATCGTTGTGGCGGAGGTCCTCTACTACCTCGGAGACATAGCCGAGATGCGCGCGGCCGTCAAAAACCTGGTGCGGGTGCTTGCGCCAGGCGGGCATCTGATCTTCGGATCGGCAAGGGATGCTAATTGCCGTCGCTGGGGTCACGCCGCTGGTGCTGAGCCGGTCATCGCCATGCTGAACGAAACGTTGATCGAGGTAGAGCGGCTTGAGTGTCGGGGCGAGTCGGTCAACGAAGACTGCTTGCTCGTCCGTTTCCGGAACCCGATTTCCGCTTCCTGATGAATCTCGAATCTATCGCCGTTAACGTGGAGACACTATGCGCATCTGTGGTACCAAGCTGACCCATGATGGGGCGATCGCCCTTGTCCAGGATGGACGGCTCGTCTTCTGCGATGACCAGGAAAAGCGGCACAACGATCCGCGTTACCAATCCATCGATAATCTCGACGCAATTGTCGCCGCTTTAGCGGAGCAGCGGCTAGATCCTTGTGATGTCGATCAGTTCGTTATCGACGGCGGGGATGGCGAAGACGAGTCACAGTTTCAGATCGGCAGGGAACCAAGCGACCGCCAGTTTTGTCGTCCCTCTCGGTAAAATGAACCCATGTCCATGATAGCGATCGACCTTACTGACGTAAGCAAAACTTATGACAAGCTCGTTGTCGACAGGCTGTCGTTCCGCGTTGCGGCGGGGGAATGCTTCGGGCTCTTGGGACCGAACGGCGCGGGCAAAAGCACGATTGCGCGTATGGTCCTCGGCATGACATCGCCTGATGCGGGGAAGATTACTGTGCTCGGCGCTCCAGTGCCGGCGCGCGCGCGTTTGGCACGTATGCGCATCGGCGTGGTCCCGCAGTTCGACAATCTTGATGCCGCGTTCACTGTACGCGAGAACCTGTTGGTGTTCGGGCGCTACTTCCGGATGAGCAGACGCCAGATCGATGCGGTCATACCATCGCTGCTTGAGTTCGCCCGCCTCGAGAACAAAGCGGATGCGCGCGTCGCCGAACTGTCCGGCGGCATGAAGCGGCGCCTGACGCTCGCGCGTGCGCTCATCAATGACCCGCACTTGCTGGTGATGGACGAGCCGACCACCGGCCTCGATCCGCAGGCCCGCCACCTGATCTGGGATCGGCTGCGATCGCTGCTGGCGCGGGGCAAGACTATTCTTTTGACTACCCATTTCATGGAAGAGGCCGAGCGGCTGTGCGATCGGCTGTGCGTTATGGAGGAGGGGCGCAAGATCGCCGAAGGTCGCCCGTCCGAACTCATTGACGAGCAGATCGGCTGTGACGTGGTGGAGGTCTACGGCGGCAATCCGCATGAACTAGGTGCGCTGATCCGGCCGTACGCACAGCGCATCGAGGTGAGCGGTGAGACGCTTTTTTGCTATGCACCCGATCCGGAGCAGGTGCTGGCGCAGCTACGCGGGCGTACGGGTCTACGCCTTCTGCAGCGTCCCCCCAATCTCGAGGATGTGTTTTTGCGGTTAACCGGGCGCGAGATGGAGGACTGAACAATGGGCGAACGTTATGCGGCGGGCATGCCCGCCAATGCGTGGAATTGGGTCGCGGTTTGGCGCCGCAACTATCTTGGATGGAAGAAAATCGGGCTTGCATCGGTTCTCGGCAACCTCGCCGATCCGATGATCTATCTGTTCGGTCTCGGCTTTGGCATCGGAACAATGATAGGTCCTGTTGAGGGCACTTCGTACATTGCGTTTCTCGCGGCTGGCATGGTTGCCACAAGCGTGATGGCATCGGCGACCGCTGAAACGGTCTACGGGAGTTTCGGCCGCATGGGCGACCAGCGCACCTGGGAAGGAATGCTATGCACTCAGCTGACGCTCGGCGATATCTTACTCGGCGAATTGGCGTGGGCAGCCACGAAGGCCCTCATGGCGGGCACAGCAATCACTATTGTTGCCACCACGCTCGGCTACGCATCGTGGCCATCCATCCTCTGCTTGCTGCCAGTCATCGCTCTCAATGGCCTCGCCTTCGCGAGTCTAGCGATGGTCGTCACGGCGCTTGCGCCCAGTTATGAATATTTCATATTTTATAATACGCTTGTTATTACACCCATGCTGTTCCTTTGCGGCGCGATGTTTCCGGTCAACCAATTGCCCGGCGCTTTTCAGTATGCTGCCTCCTTATTACCGCTCGCACATGCAATCGACCTCATTCGTCCAGCGATGCTTGGCCGTCCGATTGACAAAATGGGCCTGCATATCGGCGCGCTTTGCATATACACAGTTTTGCCCTTCTTCTTTTCGATTGCTCTTTTTCGTCGAAGGCTGATGCGTTGACGCTACTCACCATTCGAATTGAATGTTTGGTCGCAACCCATTCACACGCCGCCTAGATCAAGACATGCGTTTTAAGGGACTCGATCTGAATCTCCTCGTTGTGTTGGACGCTCTGGTCAGGGAACGTAAAGTCACCGCGGCGGCCCGCAGTATTAACCTGAGCCAGCCGGCAATGAGCGCCGCCGTTGCTCGGTTACGCGCCTATTTCAGCGATGAGCTATTTACGATGAGCGGCCGCGAGCTCATTTTGACACCTCGCGCTGAGGGGCTCGCCCCAGCAGTCAGGGAGGCATTGCTGCACATCCAGCTATCGATTATTTCCTGGGACGCCTTCAACCCAGCCCAATCGGATCGTCGCTTCCGGATTATCCTTTCCGATTACATCACGCTCGTATTTTTTAAGAAGATCGTAGAACGTGCTGCGCGGGAAGCTCCCGCCGTCCGCTTTGAATGTCTCCCTATTTCCGACGACCCCGAGGAGCTTCTCCGGCGCGGCGACGTTGATTTTCTAATTATGCCGGAAGTATTCATGTCGAAACATCCTCGCGCAGCCCTGTTCGAAGATATGCTCGTGTGCGTAGGCTGCGGCACGAACAAGCAGCTGTCAGAGCCACTTACATTGGAGCGATACTTATCGATGGGGCAGGTTGTGTTCAAATTCGGGGACACCCGGCAGCTCTCCATGGAGGAATGGTATTTGCTCGAGCACGGTTTCGAGAGACGTATCGAAGTTGTCGTACACGGCTTTAGCCTGATCCCGCCCGTTGTATCAGGCACCAGCCGCATCGGGACCATGCCCTTACGGCTGGCGCAGCATTTCGCAAAAACAACACCCCTGCGGATTGTCAAACTTCCGCCGCCACTTCCTCCCGCATTCACGGAGGCCGTTCAATGGCCTGCGCTCCACAATAGTGATCCGGCAAGCCTGTGGATGCGGGAAATGATGTTGCAGGAGGGATCTCGTATGATTCCTCTGCCTAAGAGCACCGGACGTCTCAGTTGTCCCCAAATTGAGAAAATGCCCCCCCCTCGACTATGAGAGGAGGCATGGATGGCGATGCCCCGCCGCCTGCGACCTCGCAACTGCTCAGCAGAAGGGCGAAGCGAACGAGAGTGAATCCATTTCGTAAATGTGTGCCTATCCAAGCAATCGATTTCTGCAATTGTCCGATGACGAATATGAACGCGCCTGAAGGTGTGGAGGCGGAAGCCTGTTCGGGCCCTTGCGGCCGACCACGATGAAGCCCTTCCAAACCTTCAGCCGGACGGTGTTGTTGACGCGCTCCATTAAATGCCGGGACCAAACATATTCGGCGGGAGCACTGATCCTGAACCAGCGAGCGGATGCAGTCGGTTGCCGGTCGGGGAGCAATATAGGGAGCTGGGTCGCCAGCCTCCGGAGACTTACGTGACAACCATTCCTTAAAGGATTCAGCTTTGAGACCCTTCCCTCTGACTTCCGCGATTTGGGGCATTGTGTTGATCAGCGGCGTGGTCAACGTGCTTGCGCTCATCTCGCCGCTGTTCATGCTTCAGGTCTATGACCGCGTTCTGGCAAGTGGCAGCGTATCCACGCTGGTGGGGCTCGTCGTGCTTGCTGCGGGGCTTTATGCGTTCCAATGCCTGCTCGACATTTTGCGCGCCCGCGTGCTGCTGCGGATTGGCGAGCGTTTCGATGGACAGTTTTCCGGACGCGTTCACGATGCGATCGTTCGCCTTCCGCTTTCAACGCGCATGCCGGGCGACGGCTTGCAGCCGCTTCGCGATCTCGACAATGTTCGCGGCTTCTTAGGTGGAAACGGTCCGACAGCGTTCTTCGATCTGCCATGGATGCTGTTTTATCTTGGCATTTGCTTCCTCCTTCATTTCTGGATCGGCATGACGGCACTTATCGGGGCGGTCGGTCTCACATCTCTGACACTCCTTGCCAACACTCTCTCGCAAGGGCCGATAAGCGATACCGTTGCCCACAACATGGCACGCAATGGTCTGCTGCAAGCAGCGCGTTGCAATGCCGAGGTCGTGCAAGCTCTCGGTCTTGGAAAGCGGATCGCTGCCCGATGGCAAAAGGCCAATGCCAAGTGTCTGGCCGCCAACCGGAAAGCTGGGGACGTAGCAGGTGGGCTGGGTGCCATTTCAAAGTCGCTGCGCGTGCTGCTGCAATCGGCCATTCTTGCCGTCGGTGCGTACCTTGTCGTCAGGGAAGAGGCTACGGCCGGGGTCATGATTGCCAGTTCGATCATGATGGGGCGTGCGCTGGCTCCGGTCGACCTCGCCATTTCAAGCTGGAAACCCTTCCTCATGGCGCGCCAGGGTTGGGCGCGGCTGGAGGACCTCTTGGAAAAGGTTCCTGAAACCGCTCCTGTTATGCTAATGCCTGCACCTGAACGCGAACTGCGCCTCGAAAGCGTGACAATCGTTCCGCCCGGCGAAAGCAAGCCGACCGTGACCGGCCTTGCGTTTGCCATTCAGGCGGGAAGCGCACTCGGGGTCATCGGCCCGTCGGGCTCGGGCAAGTCGACACTCTCGCGCGCCATCGTCGGCGCATGGACGCCGGTCGCCGGGAAGGTTCGCATCGACAGCGCAAGCCTCGATCAATGGGACCGGGAAGCACTAGGCCGTCACATCGGCTATCTGCCACAAGGTGTTGAATTGTTCGATGGCACCATTGCCGAAAACATCGCTCGTTTTGAAGATGATCCTGACCCTGAGGCTATTGTCGCCGCGGCGAAAGCAGCGGGCACGCACGAACTGATCCTCCGATTTGAGCACGGATACGAAACTCCGATTGGTGAGGCCGGATCGGCACTTTCCGCCGGGCAGCGTCAGCTTATCGGTCTTGCCCGGGCCCTTTATCGAGACCCTTTCCTTGTCGTGCTGGATGAACCCAATGCCCATCTCGACGCGGAAGGCGAAGCTGCAGTCGTTAATGCGATCGCCTCCGTGCGCGAGCGCAAGGGCATTGCGGTTGTCGTCGCCCATCGGCCGAGCGCCATCCGCGCCGTCGATTTGGTGTTGGTGATGGAAGGTGGACGGCAGCGATCATTCGGTGCGCGTTCCAAAGTCCTGAAGGCCATCGAGTCTACACAGGATCACGTGGCAGAGCGCGCTGACATGGAGGATCCCGGTGTCCGGCATTCATCAGAACAATGACGTTTCGAGTCCATTCACCGGCACCTGGTGGCGGGCCTTCTGGCGAGCGTGATCTTTGTGGGAGGAGCCGGAGCCTGGGCGACCTTCACGAATCTCTCCGGTGCGGTTGTAGCGTCCGGACACTTTGTCGTCGTTTCCTAGTGAGAAGATACAGCACCCGACTGGCGGGGTGGTCGGAGAAATCCTGGTGAACCCGGCATTTCGTACTACCTGGTGCGCCTGTCGGTTCCGATCTCGGCTCGCGCGAACGCGCTCCCTAACGTTCCATTGCCCGCAATGGGCAGTGCCGGCGCGACTCGGCAACACAGCCCCATGCCCGTTCTTCCGAGGGCGGCCCAACCAGGACGACCGGTTGCCAAGTTTTCCTGGACCGTTCTTTGAGTGTGAATATTCGGGCCGATTGCCTGGGGCGTGTCCCCGCCGCCTGCGAGCCCGCAACTGCTCAGCAGAAGGGCGAAGTGAACGAGAATGCATCCATTTCGTAAATGTATGCCTATCCAAGCAATCGATTTCTCCAATTGTCCGATGACGAATATGAACGACTCAGGCAGGGGCATCATTAGGAGTATTTTCAATGGCAAAGATTATCGAAGGTGGCCCGGGTTCCGAAACACTCCTCGGCACCGAGGGTGTTGACTGGATCGAGGGTTACCAGGGCGGTGACTGGCTTGACGGTCGTGGCGGCAACGACGAGATCTCGGGTGGCGCGGGCAGTGACCGAGCCATCGGCGGCGAGGGTAACGACCGCATCTTCGGCGGAGATGGCTGGGACGATCTCTCCGGCGACAACGGCCGCTTCAACGCGCGCGTCTCCGGTGAGGACAATGACAGGCTCAGCGGCGGACCCGGCCAGGATGTCCTCTACGTGGGTGACGGCCAGGACACGTTGACCGGGGGCAGCGACAGTGACACGTTCGTGTTCCAGTTCCACAATCCGGTGCCTGGGGTTGTCGGGTCGACGTCGGACATTACCACTATCACCGATTTCAACCCGGCGGAGGACAAGTTCGCCTTCGATGCGGTAGGCCTCTACAACGACGGTTTTGGCGCGAACTTCGTCAACAACGCCAGCATACAGTCCGGCTACCCGGTGAGCAGCTTCTACAGCGGTGCGGCGTCGGGTGCGAACGGCGAACACGTCGTGGTGATCACTGGTGAATCTTTCAACTCTGCTAATGAGGCGGCGAGTGCGATCTCCGGCGAGCACGCCGGCGACATCATTGTCTACCAAAGCAGCTACACTGACAGAGTTGCAACTCTGGCCTATGTCACCGCCGACGGCAGCGCGCACGAGTTCGCCCACCTGGGCGGTGTAGTCACCGTGGCCGACCTAGGCCTGACCGCGTCGGACTTCACCTTCGTTTGATCCAGAAAACCCATGCGGAACCGCGCCCGCCCCGCCCCCCCGGGCGGGCGCTTTCCCGTCCGTTTCCGCTACTTGCCATGGGCCGGGGCGCCTGGGAGCAGTCAGCGTGTACAGTGACGAAGCCCTGCGCGTCGCGCTGGTCGTGGACCGAAATCTCCTGAAGGTGTGGAGGCGGAAGCCTGTTCGGGCCCTTGCGGCCGACCAGGATGAATCCCTTCCAAACCTTCAGCCGGACGGTGTTGTTGACCCGCTCCATCAAATGCCGGGACCAAACATATTCGGCGGGAGCACTGATCCTGAACCAGCGAGCGGATGCAGTCGGTTGCCGATCGGGGAGCAATATAGGGAGCTGGGTCGCCAGCTGCGGAGACTTACGTGACAACCATTCCTTAAAGGATCAGCTTTGAGACCCTTCCCTCTGACTTCCGCGATTTGGGGCATTGTGTTGATCAGCGGCGTGGTCAACGTGTTTGCGCTGATCTCGCCGCTGTTCATGCTTCAGGTCTATGACCGCGTTCTGGCAAGTGGCAGCGTATCCACGCTGGTGGGGCTCGTCGTGCTCGCTGCGGGGCTTTATGCGTTCCAATGCCTGCTCGACATTTTGCGCGCCCGCGTGCTGCTGCGGATTGGCGAGCGTTTCGATGGACAGTTTTCCGG